>DATJEM010000459.1:0-5008 GCA_035496615.1 Leptolyngbya sp. | reverse complement strand
TAATGCAGAAACGCTCGGCTTTTTGATGGCGGCTTCTGGACTCGGTGCGCTTTGTTCAGCCATCTATCTAGGTTCACGTCGATCAGTGGTTGGACTTGGAAAAATCATGTCGATCGCTCCCGCCGGATTTGGCGTTGCGCTGATTGTATTTTCGCAGTCGAGAACGCTTTGGCTTTCGCTCATTGCGATGTTCATTGCAGGCGCAAGCTTGATTCTACAATCGACTTCAGGCAATACGATTTTACAAACGATCGTCGATGAAGACAAACGCGGACGAGTCATGAGCTTATATGCTCTAGCCTTTACGAGCATGGTGACATTCGGCAATCTTTTGGCTGGCAGTTTAGCAAGTCGGATTGGTGCGCCGAATACACTTGCGATCGCAGGCGTAATTTGTATTGGTGGTTCTTTTATATTCAGTCAACAACTCCCTTCTCTGCGGAGAATTGTCATTCCAATTTATACTCGATTAGGAATTATGCAATCGCCTCATCCTTACCAACCGCATCTATAACGGAGAGTTATCATGTCTACTGCTACTCTCGATCGCGATCACGTTCCACTGAAGACTTGGATCGGTGTGCTTGGAACTGTCATTGGTGCATTCATGGCAGTGGTAGATATTCAAATCACAAACTCATCTCTCAAAGATATCCAAGCCGCATTAGGCGCAACGTTAGAAGAAGGATCTTGGATTTCGACCGCTTACTTAGTTGCGGAAATCATTGTGATTCCGCTCACGGGTTGGTTATCCCAAGTGTTTTCAACTCGCCGCTATCTATTGGTGAATGCAACCCTGTTTGTAATTTTCTCGATCGCGTGTGCATCCTCTTGGAACTTGCCTTCGATGATTGTGGCAAGAGCGTGTCAAGGATTCACCGGCGGCGTTCTGATCCCGATCGCGTTCACCGTAATCCTGACAACCCTTCCGCAATCCAAACAGCCCATTGGACTGGCATTGTTTGGCATTACTGCAACGTTTGCGCCATCAATTGGTCCGACCTTAGGCGGTTGGCTAACAGAGAACTTTAGCTGGCACTATGTGTTCTACATCAACATTGTCCCTGGCATTCTATTGCTCGCAGGGGTATGGTACGCGATCGAACCCCGTCCAATGCAGCTAGGACTGCTCAAAAACGGTGACTGGGGCGGAATTATTGCAATGGCAATCGGGCTTGGGTCACTCCAAGTCGTTCTCGAAGAAGGTAGTCGCAAAGATTGGTTTGGCTCAGAATTTATCCTACGATTAGCCGTTGTTGCCGCCATCTTCTTGACCATCTTTTTCGCGATCGAATTCACCCGGAAGCGCCCTTTCATCAATCTCAGGCTGCTCAAAAATCGCAACTTTGGTTTAGCGAGCATTGTGAACGTGGGCTTAGGATTGGGGCTTTATGGTTCTGTTTATATTTTGCCGCTTTACTTAGGTCAGATTCAACAATATACTGCACTGCAAATTGGAGAAGTCCTGATGTGGGCTGGGTTTCCGCAGTTATTGTTAATCCCGCTTGTGCCAAGATTAATGCAGAAAGTGGATATTCGGATCATTGTTGGAACTGGGGTGAGCTTGTTTGCAGTCAGTTGCTTTATGAACTCGAATTTGACGATCGATTCGGGCATCGATCAGCTGCGATGGTCGCAAATGGTTCGGGCAGCGGGACAGCCATTGATCCTTGTCCCGTTGTCGAGTGTGGCAACCGCTGGACTGCCGCCATCCCAAGCAGGTTCAGCCTCCGGATTGTTTAACATGATGCGAAATCTAGGAGGATCGTTTGGCATCGCTGTGCTGGCGACCTTGTTGACGCAGCGGGAGCAATTTCACTCAAATCGTCTCGGTGAAGCCGTTTCGCGATACAACTCAGCTACACAAGAAGCGCTGAATCAATCGACTCAGTATTTTATGAGTCGCGGCGGCGCAGATCTCGCAACGGCACAAAATCAGGCAATTGCTGCGATCGCCAACCGAGTCCGCCAGCAGGCATACCTCCAGGCATACAACGATTGTTTCTACTTCATCGGCTTCGCACTATTGATCAGTGGAATTGCGGTTTTATTCTTCAAAAAAATCAAAGCGTCAGGCATGGCTGGCGGACATTAATCCTAAATACTCCTGCTCCATTGCGAATCGCCCGATTGCGAATCATGCGAATCAATTGATCCACCGATCGATTGTGTCCTCTCTATCGCTAGGGAGATTTGTTTCTATCACAGTGCACTTTATCGAACGGTTGGGAAAAATAGGAAAGAAAATCTTAGGCAGCTTATAAAAGCCTAAATTCAGGAAAATTAGGGATGTTAGTGGATGATTCTTCGACCGATTCTCCGAGCGGTCTGCTGGGTATTCGTAGCCGAATGCAATTCAGCGGGCGATTAGACGTATGCACCAACGGACAACAGTGGAGCTTGTACCTTTACATGGGACGGCTGATCTGGGCAACGGGTGGACCTCATCCTCGCCGTCGCTGGCATCGATATTTAACCCAGCACTGTCCGCAACTCAGTCCAGGGACGATTGCTTTGGGCAGCAGCGACCCTACCCTGCTTCCAGCCACTGATCACCTGCCTTGCCAGGATTATCACACCCTCGCAATTCTGGTCAAACGTCATCAAATCAGTCCTGAGCAAGCCGTCGCTGTGATTCGCAGTACCGTGATCGATGTCTTATTCGACATTATTCAACAAGAGGAAACAAAGCCAGTTACCTTTAAATCCGATGCCGTAGATATGCTAGAGGCATCATTAGCGCTTCTGAATGCTGAACAACTGCTTGCCGAAGTGCAATCCCAATGGAATGTTTGGCGATCGCTTGGACTTGCTGATCACTCTCCCAACCTCGCTCCTGTCCTGCGGCACCTCGAACAGCTTCAAGAACACACCCCTGAGAAAGTCTACAAAATGCTCGTGTCGCTCGTCGATGGTCGGCGATCGCTGCGAGATTTGGCAATGCTGATGAAGCAAGACTTTTTACAATTAATCCGTGTTCTTGTACCGCTCTACCGTAAAGGATTCGTAGCCCTCACCAAAATTCCAGATCTCACTCCTCCCGGTGCAGCCCGTCCAGTCAGTGCGCCGAATTCTAGTTCAAATCATTCTGGAATGCCTACAACTGGAATACCTCGATTGAAAATTGTTTCCTCGCCACCGCTGACCGGTTCCAACCAAGCACCGCTAATCGCTTGTATCGATGACAGCTTGCGAGAATGTCAAATCATGGAACGGATTCTCACCGAAGCAGGCTATCAGTTTGTGGGAATTCAAGACTCGGTTCAGGCGCTACCGACCTTAATCGAGAAAAAACCTGGCTTAATTTTTCTTGATTTGGTGATGCCGATCGCAAACGGCTACGAAATCTGTGCCCAAATTCGCCGTGTTTCTGCGTTTAAAGATGTCCCGATTGTTATTTTGACGAGCAACGACGGAATCATAGATCGAGTCCGGGCAAAATTCGTTGGATCTTCAGGTTTTTTGGCAAAGCCAGTCGATGTCGATCGAGTGTTAGCCGTGGCGCGAAAAGTTCTGCCCCTTCACAGCTAAATAAAATTCGCCGCTAAATCATCCAACAGTAAAAAACCCTTAATTCCAAGGAGGAACGCATGAAAACGGTACTGGTCGTCGAAGATAGTTTAACTGAGATGCACCTTTTAACAGGCTACTTACAAAAAGCGGGATTAACCGTGGTCAGCGCTCAGAGCGGCGAAGAAGCTCAAGCCAAACTGATGAACCAAACGCCTGACTTGATTGTGCTGGATGTGATTCTACCGGGTCAGAGCGGGTTTGAACTCTGTCGCGAACTCAAAGCCGATCCCAAAACTAGCCAAATTCCTATCATCATCTGTTCAACCAAAGATACGGATGTCGATATGATGTGGGGCAATTTGCTCGGTGCCAACGCTTACATTCCAAAACCTGTCGATCAAACCGCATTTCTCAGCACAATTCGCCAACTGATGGTCGTTTAGCGAGGCAATATGGCTGAACGTTCTGAATTAACCCGATCGAGTCCGACCGCTTCGATCACGAGCTTAGAGTCTCTGCTCAGTCCCCCTGCCCCGATCGAGCCAACACAGAAATTTTTACGGTTTCGCGTCGATCAAGCTCGATCGATGCTAATTGCTGTAGAAGAAGTCGCATCCGTACAAACAATTGCAATGTTTGACGTTCTGCCTGTCCCCCAGATGAGTCCTTGTGTTCTCGGTTTGTCGAACTGGCGAGGAGAAGCACTATGGCTTGTCGATCTGGCTCAACAGCTTGGATTGAGTGCGATCACACCGCCTCCCCAACGGCTGCACACTCTCACTGCGATCGTCGTGCAGCTTGGAACCAAATCTCTAGGACTGATTGTTCCAGAAATTTACGAAATTGAGGAGCAAAATCTAGCAACATTGCTCCCACCGTCCCCAGATTTGTTCTCTTCGCAAATTTCCTCATTCCTCAAAGGCTATTTCAGGCACGATCGCAGCGTTGTTCTAGATGCTGCGGCTGTGATCCGAGATCCAGCTTTACATCTCCATGCTTAAATTCGTTTTAATTCTTTAGCCTCCAGGAGACTTTCCATGTCCGCATCGCGTCGTACTGAGCCTACTCTTGATATGTCTTCCTTGTTTTCCGCAGAGCCTACGCTTGAAGAATTCACTGCTTTCCTGTCAGAAACTTCCGTCGAAACCAACGCTACAGAGACCTCGATCGATTTTCATGAGCCGATTGAATCCGCAAACGGGAATGGCGCAAGTCGAGCAGAACCAGAAGACACAGGGCGGGAAATTCAGCAGGTTGTGACTGCACTGACAGGATTGAAATCAGAACTCAAGCGCGCCGGACTGCTCGACAAACCGAACGTTCAGAATCTATTTCGTCAAGTGGCTGAATTTGCGGCGGCTCAACCGAAAAAATCGAAGCAGCAAGACGGATCGCGAGAACGACGCTATCAGCAGAAACATCTCAGCGCGATCGCGGCTCAAATGCGCCAAATGACTGATTTTGATGCCCTGCTCAAAGTCTTTGTCAAGGTCGT
>DATJEM010000458.1:0-6468 GCA_035496615.1 Leptolyngbya sp. | reverse complement strand
CAGGAAAGGGTAAAAATTAGCGATCAGAAAAGGGGCATCTTGTGAGTACGGCTTTACAGATGCTAAACCGCCGTTTGTCGATTGAGAAAGCGATTGAGACGGCTTTGCTAGCTCCCGCATACAATAAGAAGAGTCAATTGGCAGGGAACGCGATCGTATGTCCAGTTTAGAAGCATTGCAAGTCCGGCTAGAGCGCTTTCGAGAAGCGGGGCGCAATCTTCAGCTTGATCCATTGGTCGATCGCGAACAGTGGCAACGGTTGGGCGTAGAGTATCAAGTAGAGCTAATTGACGAATTAGAGCAAGCGATCGAAGACTGTGCGGCGCGAGACAATAAGCTGGTGTTTACAGGACATCGAGGCTGTGGCAAATCAACGTTGTTAGCCGAGTTGGGAGTTCGTTTGACGGAAACCGATCGCTATTTTGTGGTGATGTTTTCGATCTCAGATACGATCGAGCGATCGGCGGTGGATCATGTCAATATTTTGTTTTCGATGGCGTTGCAGTTGCTTGAAGCGGCAGAGCAGAGAGGAATTCGGCTGAAGCCAGGAATTAAAAAGGAGTTTTATCGCTGGCTGGGCAAACACACTCAAACTGAATCGAAAGCAGTAGAAGCGGAAATTGAGGCGAGTGCAGAAACGACGGTGAAAGGCGGGATTCCGTTGATTCTGGAGTTTCTGGCAAAAGTCAAATCGAAGCTGAAGATCAATTCGGTGATTCGTCAGGAGATTTCGGTTGAGTTTGCGCGGCGGACTTCAGAACTGGTCGCTCAAATCAATCAGTTGCAAGCCTCCGTTGAACTTGCGACAGGTCAGACAGTCTTAGTGATCATTGATGATCTTGATAAGCTGGACTTGAGCGTAACGGAGACAATTTTTAGTCAAAACATCCAATCGCTGCTTGATCCTCATTGTCATATCCTTTATACCGTTCCGATCGCGACACTGCGAGAAGTGAGGATCAAATCCAATATCACCACTTACATTACTAAAATCCATACGATGCGAGTGGCAAAGTTTTTTAGTAAAACAATCGTGAGGAAGCTCGATCGCACGCCGGATGTCGCCTGCGTCGAAGTATTTGCCGAGATTCTGGCGCGACGACTGCCGCTAGACTTAGTAGAAGCCGATGTGGTGCAGCAAATTATTCTGCTGAGTGGGGGAGTGCTGCGAGAGTTGATTCGGATCGGCGATCGCTGCTGCAATAAAGCCATGCAGGAACTTCGGGGACAGATTCGGCGGCAGAAGTTCGACCAGCCTGAAGTGATTGTGAATCAGCGGGTTCTGAATGAAGTCGTCACCGAGTTGCAGATTGAGTATGCAGAAGCGCTGGGGAAGGTGGATTACGAGGCGTTGAAGTTAATTTACCAGGAGTTTAAGCCAGAAGATGCGGAGAGCCAACGATTTTTGGATTTGCTGCACGGGCTGTATGTGCTGGAATATCGCAATGCGTTACTTTGGTACGATTTGAACCCGATCGTGCGCGATTTGCTGGTGCAGGAGGGCGAGTTGGATGCTGCAACCGCTTGAGCCTTTTTCGTTACCGAATGAAGCGACCTATGACGGTCTGATTTCGTTGATTGAAAATAGTCAAGGGTTACTGTCGCTGATTGTGGTGGCGTGTGATGATTTGCGGCTGCGGCAGCGGGTGATTGAGCGCTATGAGGCTGAGGCGAGAACGGCAAAGATTCGCGCCTATCGGGTTGTGTTGGGGGCGGAGCCGAGTTTGCGATCGGGGTTAGCAGAGTTGTCTCTTCGGCAAGGGGAAGCGGCGGTGATTACGGTGACGGGGGCGGAGTGGTTGCTGCGAATGAAGCTGCGAGCGGGGGAAGAGCAGAGCGATCTGGATAAGTTTTTTGGCTATTTGCAGTGGACGCGGGAGGGCTTGCGGGAGTTTCGCTCTCCGATCGTGCTGTGGGTGACTCAGCGGATTTTGCGGGAGATGAGCCGCAAAGCGCCGGATTTTTGGAGTTGGCGCAAGGCGGTGCTGCGGTTTGCTGCGGAAGAAACGGCAGAGATCGCGGTTCGAGTAGATCAGAGATCGCCATCGGTTCAGCCTAGTTCGGAGTTTTTGCCTCCGTTGGAAGAGGTTTTAGCAGAGATTCAGCAGTGGGAGTCTACTGCGCCAGAGTCCGTGCATTTGGCGACGCTGTATGATCAGCTAGGACAAGTTTGCGCTGATCGAATTGCAACGGGTCAAGCAGCAGATCTAGACCGGGAAAGACAACAAACAATCGATGCGTTTCAGAACTCTATTCATCGATATCGGGAAATTAATAATCAGTCTGCGCTAGTTGGTACGTTGAACCGCTTCGGCAATTTTTTGTTTGCTCAGTCTCGATATGAGGATGCGATCGAGCTTCATCAACAGTCCTTAGAGATAGCGTGCGACATCGGAGATCGCAGCGGTGAAGCGACTTCCCTCAGCAATTTGGGCAATGCCTATCAGTTGTTAGGACAGTACCCCCGCGCGATCGAGTTTTATCAACAGTCCTTAGAGATTGAGCGCGACATCGGCGATCGCAACGGTGAAGCGGGTTCTCTCAATAATTTGGGCAATGCCTACGATTCGTTAGGACAGTACCCCCGCGCGATCGAGCTTTATCAACAGTCCTTAGAGATTCAGCGCGACATCGGAGATCGCAGCGGTGAAGCGACTTCCCTCAGCAATTTGGGCAATGCCTATCAGTTGTTAGGACAGTACCCCCGCGCGATCGAGTTTTATCAACAGTCTTTAGAAATAGCGCGTGACATCGGCGATCGCAACGGTGAAGCAAATTCCCTCGGCAGTTTGGGCAATGCCTACAATTCATTGGGACGGTATCCCCGCGCGATCGAGCTTTATCAACAGTCCTTAGAGATGATGCGCGACATCGGTGATCGCAACGGTGAAGCACAATCCATCTTTAGCAAAGCACTTTCACTCGCAAAGTTTGAGCCGCGGCGTTTTGAAGCGATCACAACCCTTCGACAAGCCCGCGCAATTTACGCAGAACTGCAACTTGAACACAAGGTCGAATCGTGCGATAAAGCTATTCGCGGCTTTAGCCAAATCATTGCTACCGAACAACACCAATCTGCTCCAGTTCTTCCAACCACTCCCACGATCAACAAAGCACCTCCCCAAGACGACTGCCTCCCCACCCCCTAAAAGCCCCGCTCCACCCCATAAGGCAGAACCAACTAGTTCTTCTGGTTCTGCGTTGGAATCGCGCTCGTCCTTCTGCTCGCTTGGCTCTTATCTCGTTAAGCTAAAGTTGGTACTCCATCGTTCTTTACAGCGGCAAACACAACGGATAGTGAAGCTTGTGCGATCGCACCTTAGAGATTCAGCGATCGCGCTACAATTCCGTCATTTATCGAATCAAACATCGCAGTAAAGCTTACTCAGTAAGAGAGCAGCATGACTCAACTTAATCCTGAGTTGCTGAAAAAGAATGGTGAACCAGAGTTCGTGGTACTGCCTTACGAAGAGTTTATTTTAGTGCAGGAGCTTCTAGCCAACCTGGAAGATTTACAAGGCTTGAGACACGCAAAAGCAGCCGAGCAAGATCAACCTCTGTTCCCCTAAAAGAAGTGAAAGCACTGTTAGACTTGCCTCGATCGTCTCAGGCTTGAAGTTGCAATCTCCCTTCGCGTTGCTACAAAAATCAGCAAAAACAGCGGTCTCGATCGCAGCCACCCAAAACCGCTGACCCAGACTCAGAAACATCTCGTTCCTCAGCCCAGCAGATTCTTTCTAGCCCGTTCTTGGCGAGACTCTGCCTCTTCCATCAGTTTTGGAAAATCTTCCAGCGCTTCTCCCGGATGATTCTCTAGAACTTTAGTCGAGAGCGAAATCCGACCGCGCCCTTCATCAAGATCAACAATCATCGCTTTGATCACTTGTCCCACTTCAAACAGCGAGGACAGCGACTGAATGTAGTTTTTGCTGATTTGGTTAATGTGCAACAGTCCGGTCGTCCCTTCAAACTCGGCAAATGCGCCAAACGGTTTCAGGCTGGTAATTTTCGCCTCGACAAGTTGACCCACTTCTAGCTGACTGAAGTTTGCCGCCCTTGCTGCAAGGCGATTCGATAGAACGATTTTGTTACGATCGCGATCCAGTTCCAGAAACGTTGCCGAGAGGGTTTGCCCTTTCAAAGCATCGAGATCTTCGCGCTCGACCAGGTGCGATCGAGGAATAAATCCCCGCAGCCCTTGAACATCCACCGTCACGCCACCCTTATTTGAACCCGTCACCCGAACTTGCAAACTCTGATTCGTGTCTTGCAAATCGGCGAGACGTTCCCACACTTTCTTCAGTTCAAGCGCCCGCAGCGAAATGGTTACGCGCCCATCCGCATCTTGTTCGCGAACAATCACAAATTCTCGCTCTTCATCCAGCGGCAGCACGGCAGAAACATCATTCACGCGGCGCACACTCGCTTCTTCAACTGGCAGAAATGCTGGGGATTTCCCGCCAATATCCACCAATGCCCCATCGCTTTCGTAGCTGAACGCCTTTCCTGTCACCAGTTTCCCTTTCTGAAACTCGTAATCGTGCTGCTCTAGGGCTTTAGCAAAATCTTCCATTGAGAAGGAAGCGTCAGTCGATCGAGATTGCATTGCAGTGTAATTCCTAAAAAATACGGTGCGCCAGTCGATGGCTTTTCAATTTTAGTGCCTCAATTCAGAAAATAACGTTTTAACTTGTTGCCAAGCGTCCGCCGCTGCGATCGGGTTGTATTCTGGTCTTTGATCGCAAAAGAATCCGTGCCCTGCGGGATAACGAAACATTCGATAATCGATCTGATGTGTTTGCAGCGCCGCCTCAACTTGATCAATCTGGGCGATCGGAATCAGCGGATCTTCTGTACCAAAAAAGGCGTAGAGCCTTCCCCGAATGTCTGGCGTTCGCTTGATTGTGGGTTCTCCGCCACCCGGAGCCATCGTCGCGATCCCCGCCCCATAAAATGAAGCCGTTGCCTTAACTTCTGGCAACGTTGCCGCAAGATACGCCACGTGACCGCCGAAACAAAAGCCGATCGCACCAATGTTTTGAAATCCTTTGGCGTGCAAGAACGCGATCGTCGCTTTGAGATCGCTGAATAATTCGTCTGTTGTGGTTTGATCTTTGTGCGATCGTCCGAGTTGAGTTTCTTCGGCACTGTATCCCACCTCAAATCCGGGAGCAGTTCGCTGAAAAATTGCAGGCGCGATCGCAAGATAACCTTCGTCCGCTAACCGATTTGCAACGGCTTGAATATGCGAGTTGACCCCAAAAATTTCTTGAATCACAATAATCGCCCCGCGACTCGATTCGTCAGGTTGGGCGATGTAGGCATCAATTTCGAGAGCGCCATTCGGCAGTTTGATCCAGGAGGAATTCACGATCGTTGAGTGGTTACAGCGCTTAGTATTGTGAGCGAGAACTCGCTTCAAAATCTACTGATCTAATGGAATATCAATCGCAACGGTCAGGACGGAAGCTTGCGGGTTTTTGGCAGCGCGATCGCGCTAAAATTGCAATCGAAATTCTACAGGTTATACTATTTTTATCAAGATCGACAAATGCTGAAATCCAGGTGAATTCAGGACTAAGGCGATAAAGGCAAGCTAGAAATATTACTGAAGAACGTTGGCGAACCAAACGACTATCTCGAAAAAACACCCATCTTCTTGTCGATGGTGTCCCTTAAAATAGTGGGCGGCTTTTGCAAATTCTCGACCCAAAGCACAGGACGAATTTGCCATATTCAATGAGCGAGGCTTGAGGCGCGGGCATGGTGCAATTTCATATTCAGCCAGATAGCGATATCCCGGCATCAACTCAACTCTATAACCAGATTTTGTTCGCGATCGCATCCCGGCAGTTTCCGCCCGGACACCGATTACCGAGTACGCGCCAACTCGCGATGCAAACCGGATTACACCGCAACACGATTAGTAAAGTGTACCGTCAGCTAGAAGATGTAGGCGTGGTCGATGCTCAGGCGGGATCAGGAATTTATGTGCGGGATCAAGGACACGAAACGGCGGTTCACATCAAGTCCCCGCTATTAGATCAATATCCCCAAGCGCACAAGGTCATCCAAACTGCTCTCGATGATCTGCTCAAGCAAGGCTGTTCCCTCGGACAGGCGCGAGAACTATTCTTAGCCGAAGTCGATTGGCGATTGCGCTGTAGCGCTTCGGTGTTGGTTACGGCTCCCATGCACGACATTGCCAATGGAGAAGTGCTTATGCGAGAACTTGAACGCGCTCTGGCGATCCCGATGCAGCTTGTACCGATGGAAGAACTCGCGCAAGTGTTGGATCAGACTCGATCGAGTACGGTGGTCACGAGTCGATATTTCATTGCCCAAGCCGAAGCGATCGCCATGCCCAAAGCAGCGCGCGTGATTCCAATCGACATCTACGATTTTGAGGCAGAACTCAAGACCGTGAAATCGATGCCGAAAGGAACTTGCTTAGGTATTGTCAGCTTG
>DATJEM010000457.1:0-3820 GCA_035496615.1 Leptolyngbya sp. | reverse complement strand
AGGTAAGTTAAAGCCATGTTGCAAGGCTGGATGCAAATTGCGCTAACCGTACTAATTGTGGTGATCATTACACCATTTTTTGGTAGATATATGGCGCGCGTTTTTTTGGCAGAGCGTACTCTTCTAGATGCCGCTTGTTCTCCTTTAGAACGAATCATTTATCGATTAAGCGGCGTTTTTGTCAAAGATGAGATGACGGCATGGCAATATGCTCGTGCGATTCTCATCAGCAATCTCGTGATGACCGTGTTCGGGTTCGCGATTTTTATGATTCAAGGGATACTGCCCCTCAATCCGACGAATCTAGGCAGTCCGACTTGGGATACGGCACTTCATACCGCAATTTCTTTTATCACCAATACTGATCAACAACACTATTCTGGCGAAACGACCTATAGCGATTTCAGCCAGACTATGGCATTAGGGTTTTTATTCTTTACTTCCGCTGGAACGGGGATCGCAGTCGCGATCGCATTCATTCGCGGACTGACGGGCAGACCATTGGGCAACTTTTATCTTGATTTAACCCAATCGATTACGCGAATTTTGTTACCGATTAGCCTCGTTGGTGCAGTGCTATTACTGGCGGCGGGAGTTCCTGAAACGCTAGCTACACCGGTAATTGTGCCGACTTTGGAAGATCCTACCTTGCAGCAGGCGATCGCGATTGGACCAGTCGCTCACTTTGAAATCATCAAAGCCCTGGGCGAAAACGGCGGCGGCTTCTTTGGAGTCAACTCGGCGCATCCTTTTGAGAACCCGAATGCTTTCGTCAATCTCATTCAGATTGTCGCTATCATGGCGATTCCCACATCGCTAATCTACACCTACGGCATCATCGCCAACAATCGCAAACAAGCTTGGTTGATTTATGGCATGGTGCTGGTGATCTATCTGGTCTTGATTGCGATCGCCGCGATCGCGGAGTATCAAGGTAATCCAGCGGTGAATACTTTGTTGGGAGGCGCAGCCCCTAATCTCGAAGGGAAAGAAGTTCGATTTGGCTGGGCGCAGTCAGTTCTCTTTGCGGCGACGACAACCGCAAGTATGTGCGGCGCAGTCAATTCAATGCACGACTCTTTCATGCCAATGGCTGGCTTTGTTTTGTTGTCTAACTTGTTCTTTCAGATCGTTTGGGGGGGACAAGGAACCGGAACCGCTTATCTGTTTTCTTATTTGATTTTGGCGGTGTTTGTGACTGGGCTAATGGTGGGGCGCACACCCGAATTTTTGGGGCGCAAGATTGAGAAGCGAGAAGTCGTCCTGACAAGCTTCTTGATTTTGTTAGTTCATCCAATTTTCATTTTGATTCCAGGCGCGATCGCGCTGGCGTTTCCCGATACGCTGGCTGGTATGAGCAATCCAGGCTTTCACGGATTGTCTCAGGTAATCTACGAATACGCTTCGGCGGCAGCAAACAATGGGTCTGGCTTTGAAGGGTTGGCAGATAGTCAGCCTGCTGCGACAGCACTATGGTGGAATCTCAGCACTTGCTTGAGTTTGCTTGGAGGTCGCTACATTCCGATCGTGGCGCTGTTGCTACTTGCAGATGGCATGTCCCGCAAACAAACCATTCCGATGACCGCTGGGACACTCCGCACCGACACCTTCTTATTCACAGGTGTGACTGCTGGCGTGATTTTAATTATGGGAGCGCTGACATTTTTCCCAGTGTTGGCGCTAGGTCCGATCGCAGAAGCCTTTCAGATTGCTAGAGGAATTTAACCATGACTTCAACGAAAGGGACACCTCTCTCTGGTAGAACCCGCGATCGCAAAGTCAGGATGCGGGGGCTTTACCAACGTGCTGTTCGAGATGCTTTCAACAAACTCGATCCGCGCATCGCTGTCCGCAATCCAGTCATGTTTATCGTCTGGATTGGCACATTAGTCGCAGCATTAGTGACGATCGATCCCAATATCTTTGGCACAGTTGCTGCCGATGTCAATCAACAGCGCTTGTTAAACGGATTGATCACGCTGATTCTATGGTTGACGGTGCTATTTGCGAACTTTGCCGAAGCAGTGGCAGAAGGGCGCGGCAAAGCTCAGGCAGACGCTTTACGATCGACTCGCTCGGATACGATCGCCCAAAAAGTGCTACCGGATGGCTCCATCCAACCTGTGTCTTCGACTGAACTGCGTCGAGGCGATCAAGTCAGAGTAGCTGCGGGCGAAACTGTTCCGGCGGATGGCGATGTGATCGGTGGCGTTGCCGCTGTCGATGAGTCTGCGATTACGGGCGAATCGGCTCCCGTTCTGAAGCAACCGGGAACTGATATTGCTAGTTCAGTCACAGGTGGAACTCGCGTGATTTCGGATGAACTGCTGATTCGCGTTACGGCTGATCCAGGACAGGGGTTTATCGATCGAATGATTGCCTTAGTGGAAGGAGCAGAACGCAGCAAAACCCCGAACGAAATTGCTTTGACAGTCTTGCTTACGGTGTTGACGCAAGTGTTTCTGATTGTGGTCGCGACCATGTTACCGATCTCCAACTCAGTCAATACCCCAACCACAGTCGCCATTCTAATTTCGCTGCTGGTGGCGCTGATTCCAACCACGATCGGCGGATTGTTGAGTGCGATCGGCATCGCTGGCATGGATCGGGTAGCTCAATTTAACGTGATTGCTACTTCTGGGCGGGCTGTAGAAGCTTGTGGTGATGTTACAACCCTAGTTCTAGATAAAACGGGAACGATTACGTTAGGGAATCGTTTGGCGGAAGAGTTTATTCCGATCGATGGCTACTCGCTGAAAGAAGTTGCACGTGCAGCGCTAGCGGCGAGTGTGTTTGATGAAACTCCAGAGGGAAGATCGATCGTTCGACTGGCAGAAAAATTAGGCGCGACCCCAGACTTTAACGCTAACACGGCTGAAGGGATCGAATTCTCGGCGCGAACTCGGATGAGTGGAACAAACCTCGCGGGCGGTGAAGAAGTTCGTAAAGGCGCGGTCGATGCAATTAAAGGCTTTGTGCGTTCTCGCAGCGGCAAGACTTCATCCGATTTGGATACCGCTTACGAACGAGTTTCTAGGTTGGGAGGAACGCCGCTCGCTGTCTGTCGCGATGATTGTGTTTACGGTGTGATCTACCTCAAAGACATGATCAAACCGGGAATCAAAGAACGCTTTGATCAACTCCGGCGGATGGGCGTTCGCACGGTGATGCTAACGGGCGACAATCGCATTACTGCTTCGGTGATTGCTCAAGAAGCGGGGGTCGATGACTTCATTGCGGAAGCAACACCCGAAGACAAGATCGAAGTGATTCGGCGTGAACAGGCTCAGGGAAAGTTAGTTGCAATGACCGGGGATGGAACCAACGACGCGCCCGCTTTGGCTCAGGCGAATGTCGGAGTAGCAATGAACTCTGGAACTCAGGCGGCAAAAGAAGCTGCCAATATGGTTGATTTGGACTCTGACCCGACGAAGCTGATTGATTTAGTGACGATCGGCAAACAGTTACTAATCACTCGTGGCGCACTGACTACGTTTTCGATCGCCAACGACATCGCCAAGTATTTCGCCATCATCCCGGCGGCGTTCGCCACCACTTATCCCGAGCTGATGAAGCTGAACCTGATGGGCCTGACTTCGCCGCAGAGCGCCATTCTCTCGGCGGTCATTTTCAATGCGCTGATCATTGTCGCGCTGATTCCGATCGCGCTCAAAGGGGTTGCCTATAAGCCGGTGGCAGCCAATGTGCTGCTGCGGCGCAATCTCGGCATTTACGGGCTCGGCGGCGTGTTGGTGCCGTTCCTGTTTATCAAGGTAATCGATATGATTCTGCGCGTACTGGGGATGGCGTAATGAGCACG
>DATJEM010000456.1:0-4067 GCA_035496615.1 Leptolyngbya sp. | reverse complement strand
AGATGCCATTCGTGCTGTACGGCGATATAGCCCCATTTCACCGATCGTATTGCCGATCGTGTAAGTCCGAATGCGCTTGGTTTGATCTTGATCAAGTTCTAGAACCACACTAACTTGCCCTGCACCGACAAAATACAATCCATCAAACGAGTCGCCCTGCCGAAATAGATACTCGTCAGGTTCCAAAGAGCGAGTTTTGAGTAGAGACATCAATCGATCGACCTGAGTAGGATCAACAAACACTGATTTGAGATAGTGACTTAATGATTGTTCTAGAGCCGCTTCTTCCAGTTGGGCTAGAGGATGAGACTGTAAGATTTGTTGCTCGCACCATTCTAAACCGCGATCGAGATCATCAAACTGACGACACAGCGGATCATCGTCTTGTAAGCATTCTCCTTGTCTCAATCGTTTTCTAGCTTCCTTTGAGAGATGCGTAAACAATAGGTAAATTTCTCGCTGTGCAGCAAGCTGTTTGAGTTTGGCAAAGCTTAACACCGCAGAAGCATCAAGTCCGCTGACCAACCGGAAATCAAGAATCACATACTGTAAGGATGAAGGGTCAGTTAAGCGATCGTGAATCTGCTCATTTAGCTTATTCGCAGTCCCAAAGAAGATCAATCCTTGCAGTTCTAGCACTAGGATTTGTTCGCCTTCTGCTTCGAGAATATCCATTTCTTCTGACGTTCGCAATACATTACTGTGATAGTAAGTCCCAGAACTCACTCGCTTTGTTACTGCAAGCTGACTATAGTTGATCACAAACAGGACAACGGCTGCGATTAGCCCGATCGCGATGCCTTGTAAGTATCCTGCTGCTGCTGTAACCGCCACAATCAGCAAAATGATCGCGTAGTCCGATCGAGAGAACCGAAACCAAGCTTGATAGACCCAATCATACAGCGGCTCCATCCCATACAATAGGGGCAAGCCGACCAAGATGAACTTGGGAAAATACGCTAAACTCTCGGCATCTCCGAAAGCAACGATAAAGCACATTGCCGCAATCATCCATCCGACAGTTCGCGTTGTGCCGCCTAGCTGTATCGCTAACGCCGTTTCATTCAGGCTCGAAAACCCTCCCGCGCCACCGCCTAGACCTGATGCGATCGAGGCGGCTCCCGCTGTTTTGAGTTCTCGATTTAAGTCAAAGTCGCGTTTTACTAACAATTCAATTCCGTTGGCATTCAGCAAAAGCGCGATCGAGTCAATCAGCCATAATGCGGCTAATGTAGGAATCTGCTGAGTGACGACGCTCCAGTTTGCACCTGTGAAAGCTGGGATTAAGTTAAACCGAAATAGCGAACCCGGCGGTAAAGTGCCCAGTAATAGCTGTTGGGCATTGGCTTGAGCGATCGACGTTCCGGTGATTGCAAGTCCCGCATAAAACAGGGCAATCGATACCACAATGATGCCCGGAAGGAGTAAAAAATGCTGAAACGATTTGGGAATGACATACATTGCCAGCGCAAAGAACACCGCAGGCAACCATTGAAATAAAACATTCGGTTCTAAAAAGGCAGCGATCGTGAGATTGTTGAAGTCTACCCCGCTGAGGGATTGAAAGGCACCTTGAACTAATAACAGTCCCGTACTCGCAATGAAGCCACCCACAACCGGATAAGGAATAAATCGGATGAGTCCACCTAGCTTGAACTTACCAAGCGCCACTAAGATAGCTCCGCCAACGATCGAATTCAGTGCGATCGTCGCTGCCAAAGTGAGCAGCTTTGCTTCTGAGGTTGCATTTGGCATCAGGTCTACAATCTGACGTGCTACCAAACTCAGAACTGGGATCGAATTGTCCGATAAAGTAGCAACAACGCTGGGATAGGAACTTGTAGAAGCGACGATCGCATTCACCATTGCGGCACTAAACAGCAACAATCCAATGCCCCAGGGCAAGGTATCGGACAATCCTCCCGTAAAAATGACTGCCCCAAAAGAGACGCTGGTAATCACCGTCAAAAGTCCCATTGTTCCACCCGAAATCAGGTTGAGAAACAATCGGTTTTCGTGTTGCTTGGGAGGCGCGATCGGCACTGCAATGAAGGCTAAAAAATTGTTTGTGCTATCTAGCTTACATGGGCGATTGCTGACAAGTCATCCTAGACCTAAGAAGATCCTCCCCTAGATGGAACCATTTCGCTCAATGAAATGATTAAGTTCTGTGTAGAATGAATCACCGTAGGTCAAGATGGAACTTCAGGTCTTCAACGGAATGATGGTTCAAAGGTTACTGGAAGAGCTATCTGGCTTCTTTGCGATCGATTTATTCACCTTTGGCGGCAAGCATTTTTCACTGGGATCGGTTGTAGAACTTTTGATTCAGGTGGGGATTGTTCTGATTGTTTCTAATGTGGTAAAGCAGCTTTTGAAGCAGCGCGTGTTTCCAGGGTTTGGCTTAGAGATTGGAACCCGCGAGTCTCTTTCTACGATCGTCAGTTACATCATTACGGTCATTGGCATTTTTGTCGTTGTTGAAACAACCGGGATCAATTTAAGCTCACTGACGGTGTTCGCAGGCGCGACCGGAATTGGGTTTGGAATCGGCTTGCAAAATATTACCAGCAACTTTATCAGCGGTATCACATTGCTGTTTGAACAACCGATTAAGGTCGGTGACTATATTGAAGTTGATCAGATGGCAGGAATTGTTGAGGAAATTTCGATTCGAGGTACAACCATCCGCACCGTTAATGGTGTGTTCGTGATTGTTCCGAACAGTCGATTTTTGGAAAACAGCGTGGTCAACTGGAGCTATCGCGATCCAAAGTGTCGAATTGCGATCGCAATTGCAGTGATCGATGAGAGCGATTCTCTAACGGCGCTAGAAGCTTTGTTAGCGGCTGCACGGCAGGAATCACGGGTTTTGGCTTCTCCGTCCCCTGAAGTGCAGTTTAAGGGGCTAGATATTGAATTTTCGATGCTGCGGTTTGAACTGCTGGTCTGGATCGAACGTCCGATCGAGATGGAATCGATCAAAAGCTCACTGCAATTCTTGATCGAAGCGGAGTTTCGCGATCGAGGGATTGATCCAAAAGCTGCTCCGACTGATATTGTGTTGAATGACTTACCCACAATCGTTCAACTGCTGCAAAACAAAGAGGTTCAGACGGATGCGATCGCGCCATCCAAACTCCCAATCAGCGGTTGGCTTCTACGCGATCTCCTGAGAACAGTTAGCTATTTTCAACACTGTTCGGATGTTGAACTGCGACAGGTGATCGAGAAAGGCTATCGTCAAAAGCTGAATGCAGGCGAAGTGATTGCACGGGAGAAAGATCCAGGAGATGCGTTTTACCTGATTTTGTCGGGTGCGGTTGAAGTGGTCGTGGAATCAATCAATCAACAAGTTGCAGTGCGTCGATCAGGCGAATTCATCGGGGAAATGTCGCTATTGCTGGGAATTCCTCGAAGCGCAACTTTACGCACGATCGAAGATACTATTCTGTTTGTGGTAGATTACGACAACTTGCAAAGCTTACTCAGCCGTCATCAAGAGTTAGCGGATCAAATTGCATCCGCGCTCTCTCAGCGTCAAGAAACACTCAAAAATCTAGGCGTGCCTGTCATCGAAACAAAGGAAGAAACTGCTTTTGAACAAATCCGTAAGCAGATTCGATCGATTTTCGACCTCTAAATCCAGCCTTATGATAGATGTGTCTAAGAATGCGCTGGCGATAAACTCACCAAAGCGCGGTGAGAATGGATGTTACTGCTATTGTTTCACATGGATGAAGAGACTTACGCGATCGACAGCACCCAGATTGTCGAAGTGCTTCCGCTTGTCGTGCTTAGAAAAATTCATCAGGCTCCGAAACAGATTGTCGGTGTATTTAACTATCGAACTCACATGGTGCCCGTGGTTGATTTGGGTCTGTTGATCCGAGGTGAAGCCTGTCGATCGCGCTATAGTACTCGCATAATGATTGTTCAATACAAGACCAAAAGCGGTGAGCAAGCTTATGTGGGATTGTTAGCCGAACGGGTGACAGAAACACTTGATCAACCCAACTTAAAACCCCTTACTCAGGGAGATTCAAGCTCGTATCTCGGCGAAATGG
>DATJEM010000455.1:0-3486 GCA_035496615.1 Leptolyngbya sp. | reverse complement strand
GAAGAGCTATTTACGCGAGAAGCCAAAGTTCTCCATCAGCTCCAACATTCTCAGATTCCGCAATTCCGCGAATTGTTTCAGGTGAAAACGCAGAATCGAGAATTGTTTTTCCTGGTGCAAGATTATGTGGAGGGCAAAACTTATGAAGAACTGCTCAACGATCGTCACGCTCGAAATCTGACCTTTAGTGAGAGCGAAGCCGTTCAGCTCCTAGAGCAACTGTTACCCGTGCTGGAATATATTCATCGATCGGGGATTGTGCATCGCGACATTTCCCCCGACAACATTATCTTGAGGTCATCCGATCGCAAACCTGTACTCATTGATTTTGGCGTTGTCAAAGCTGCCGCCACTCAAGCAGTCCATTCCAACCAAACCCTAGTCGGCAAGCCTGGATATGCACCGATCGAACAACTGCATAAAGGCACAGCCGAACCGAGTAGCGACTTGTATGCGTTGGCGGTGACGATCGTCGTTCTGCTCACCGGACGAGAAGCCCAGTCGTTGTTTAATCCCCGCGATTTAACCTGCCAATGGAAACAATACACAGCGGCTTCGCCTGCGTTTGCTCAGGTGATTGATCGAATGTTGAGCAATCGTCCCAGCGATCGCTATTTCTCAGCGCGGGAAGTGTTGAATGCACTCTCGGTAAATGCACTCTCAACGGTGTCGTCACGGGTTCCAATTCCTGCAATCTTACCGCAGCTTACACAAACACCCAACGCATCTCAAAGCAACTCCCATCAGGGCAACACTCATCCAGGCACAGTTGCACTCGCGGGACGAAAACACTCACGATCGACCCTGGTGACAACCGGATCATATCCCCGCCCCTGGTTTGAGGTTGCGTTTGATCTGCCGTTGGCGATCATCAACGGAACTTACAAAGTATCCAAGGTCGTCTTTCGCTCCATGTTTGGGATAGTTCGATTTACCGTCTTTGGCGTTTTTAAGCTTGTTGTTCGATTGCTGCTTTGGATACTGGCGATCGTTAGCTTTATTTGGCTGGTGCCACAGGTATTTCCTTATGTGGCAAAATCGGTTCCGAGCTTTGATATGCCGAACTTTGATAAAATGCTGCCGACACCCACGAAAGCGGTTCAAGCGATCGACTATGAAGCGCAGTGTCAGAAGCTTGGGATTGATTACAGTGACTTCATTGCTCAAGTGAACGACGAGTTTTATCGCAAATATCCCGATCGACGCGGTAAACCGTTGGGTCAAGGTCAAGCAGATCAGAAGCTTCGCAGCGAATGGCATCGAATTGCTCAAGACCTCCTCGCAAAATCAAAATCCGCTAGAGGCACCTAAATTTGCACCGCTAGCGGACGGGGGAATGATGCGCTATCTACTGACCAAACGCTTCTTTGATACCATCAACTGCTCTTTCAACTGCATTTTTGGTGTTGTCGATCGCGTCTTGAGTGCGTTCAGCGTCTTCGTTGGCTCGCTTCTGAATCGTGGCTGCATCACTTTTTGCTTTGCGCTCAATCACGCTGCCGTTATCGGTTGCGTTGTCTACTTTGCTGGCATTGCTTCTTGCCGCTTCTTTCACTTTGTCTCTCGCTTCACGCACAAAGCCTTTGGTGTTGGAAGCATCTTCGCTTGCTTTTGCTTCGGCTTTGCTGCCAACATTCGCCAGCATCGGAGCCGCGATCGCGTTTGGAGTCGAGAACCACAGCGATGCCACTGTGAGGACAGCAAACAATCCGGTCATTAAGCGCTTTACAAAATAGTTCAGTCTCATAAAATACAGTCTCCGTAAAATTTAACCTCTTACGTTGTACTCGACTGGACTGAGCAGACAAATCGCTCTGTCGATAGAAGTTCCTGTGTCGCAGGGCTTATGTTTGTCTAGCTGGGGTCGCTTGGGGCGAATCACTAACTGAACTGCTGCGCGTAAAATCGGGCATAGCGTCCTGCTTCAGCAATGAGTTCGGTATGTGTTCCAGATTCCACCACGCGCCCTTTCTCCATCACTAAAATCCGATCGACGCGGCGCACCGTTGCCAATCGATGAGCAATGATAAATACGGTTCGTCCCTGCATGATTCGCTCTAGGGCTTCCTGAACCAGGGCTTCCGATTCAGAATCGAGAGCAGAAGTCGCTTCATCTAGGATCAAAATTCGAGGGTTGAGCAAAACGGCACGGGCGATCGCAAGCCTCTGTCGCTGTCCGCCGGATAGATTCATGCCCCGTTCACCCACCCAGGTTTCATAGCCATCCGGAAACTGACTGATAAACTGATGAGCATTGGCAATTTTTGCGGCATCTTGCACGGCTCTCAGATCAAAATCTAGCTGTCCAAAAGCAATGTTTTGCGCGATCGTGCCTGTAAATAAAGTTGTTTCCTGCGGCACAATCCCAATCTGATGCCGCAAACTCTTAAGCGAGACATCGCGAATATTGGTGCCATCAATCCAGATATCGCCTTGCTGCGGATCGTAAAAGCGCGGGATCAAATTGACTAAGGTTGTTTTTCCTGCACCGGATGCGCCGACTAATGCCACCATTTCCCCTGGCAATACGCGCAGATTCAGATCTTGTAGCACCGGACGATCGGGTCTGTAAGCAAAGCTGACGTTCTCAAATTCAATCCTGCCCGTCACGGTCGCTAACGATTTGGCATCGGGATGTTCGGCGATCGACGGTCGAATTTGTAACACTTCAAACACCCGATCGACCGAAGCTTCTGACTGCTTAAATTCGTTGTAGTTGAGCGTTACCGTGGCGATCGGCTCAAATAACGTCACGACCGCGACGACGAACCCGATAAATTCGCTTCCGGTTAAATTGCCTTGCGAAATTTGCCAGCCGCCCACTAACAGCAATGCCAGCATTCCTAGCGCGTCCAGAAAGCCTTGAACGGGATATTGGATTGCTCTCAATCGTTCTGTGGCGTATCTAGCTTGGCGATTGCGCTCTGAACCTCGGCGAAACTGTTCGATCGCGTATTCTTCTGCCGCAAATGCCCGCACCAAACGCACGCCGCTCAACATTTCAATCAGCAAGGCTGACAAGTCTGAAATCCGGCTTTGGCTTCGATAAGAGAGCTTCCGCATCTTTTCGCCAAACCAACCCGTTAAAGCCGCCAAAAGTGGAGCCACAATCAGCGTCGATAGCGTCAGTTGCCAATTGAAATACAGCATGGTGCAAAGTGTGAAGACTAGCCGCATTGCATTGGGCACAAACTGGCTAAATAGCTTTTGCACCACTTCGCCAATTCGATCGACATCTTCTGTCAATCGATAGGATAAGTCTCCGGTTTGCACCGTTTCAAAATATGCCAAACTCAATCGCTGAATGTGGGCAAAGGTTTGATTTCTCAGTTCCATCGCGATCGACAGTGCCGCCTTTGCGATCAGCGTTTCTAGTCCGTACTGGGCGATTTTTTGCCCGCCCCAAATCAAAATCACATATCCAGCGGTTTCAGCGATCGCGGGAATCCGCCCTTCGCTGACAAACCGGGACATTTTTTCCGACAA
>DATJEM010000454.1:0-2832 GCA_035496615.1 Leptolyngbya sp. | reverse complement strand
TTTTGGTCACAACTTCGATCGCGGGAAATTGCGATCCGACTGGCAGATTTTGCAGTTCGCCCGATTCTGTGGCGACGAGTTCTTTTCGCATCGTCAGGGGTTCATCAAGCCGAACTTTGCCTTCGTCTACAGCTTGAAAGAAAGCGACGAGAACCGGAAACTTGATCGTGCTGGCAGCAGAGATCGCGGTCGAGCCATTGATGTCTAAATAAGCGTGAGTGTCGGCATCGACAACCATCAAACCGGGAGTAAGTTGAGTTTGCGATGCGATCGCGCTTTGGATCTGAGCTTTGAGCGGAGCCAGTTCTTCACCGAGTTCGAGTTGAGCGATCGCAGGCGTTGGGGTTGGAGTTGCAGACTGTTCGGGGGTTGCCTGAGAGATTGCAATGTGTGAGGCTGGGTCCCAAATCGATAAGCTGGTTCCTGCAATCACGCCGACCCCGATCCCCAAAATGAGCAATCGAGTGCCGTAAAGGAATGCCAACGCCGATCGACGTTTTGGCGTTGGGGCAATCGGTTTTCTCATAGGCTGAGGGCGGCGCGGTGCGGGAGATGGAACGACCTCTAAGCTGCGGCGCGCTCTAGTTCTGGGACGAGCAGGGCGAACCGACTTCTGGGATTCAGCCGTTTCGGGCGAATCTGTACCGAGAGGTTGAGTCGGGCGATCGGGGCGCTCCCGACGGGTCGATCGAACAGATTGAGCGGTTAGGATGGCGGGCGACGGGGAAGGTTTGGGCGATCGTTCTCGCCGACGAGAGGACAGGGCAATGGGTTGTGGCGGGTGCGAAGCTGGGACGCGACGGCGCGATCGCTCTGAGCGACCCGCAAGGGGGCGAGCATTCAGTTTGGCGATACGATTCGGCTCGCGGCGGTCTAAATTTGCTGCTGGCTCGTCAGTTCCATCCCACATTTCCCATTCTCCCCTACGTCAAATGACAAGATTTCAATCTGCTAGTTTTTTGCAAAACTGGGCTGGAGTTGCGATCGCTAAATTGACTCGATACTGCTCTGTGTCACCCTGTCTTAGGGATTTTACATTGACTTGGCAGAAGTGATCCGCTCACGTCTGGGAATCTTTAGAAGTTTGGGGGCGACTCGCCCATTCAACTTGCCGCAAAATCCCGCGCAGCAAGGACAATTCAGCTTCGGACAGATCAGCGCGGTTAAATAAATGTCGAAATTTTTCCATGCGGCTTGCAGCAGTATGCGGTTGAAGATAGCCAATGTCGAGGAGAACTGATTCAAGCTGTTGGTAAGCTCGATCGAGCGCGTCTAGCGAACAAGGAATGGCTGGAACTATCGTCGAAACAGGTACATGAAACAGTTCATAGCAACAAATTGCCACCGCTTGCGCCAGATTCAAAGATTGATAGTTCTCACTGGTAGGAATGTAGACGAATCGTTGAGCATATTTTAGTTCTGCATTGCTCAACCCACGATCTTCAGAGCCAAACATTAAGGCAGTGTTTAATCCCGGTTCTAATAGCCAGGGCAAAGCGTCGCGGGGATGTTCTAACGGAGCATCAATGCGCGATCGTACCGCAGTGGCGATCGCGCGATGACAACCCGATAAGGCTTCGGGAATTGAACCCACAATTTGGGCGGCTTCCAAAACGTCGATCGCTCTCATCGCCATCTTACGAGCATCATCAGACTGTAAATCGCACGTTGGATTCACGAGCACCAACTGACTCAAGCCCATATTTTTCATCACTCGTGCGATCGAGCCGACGTTTAATGCTCCCGCAGGCTCTACCAGAACAATCCGAACTTGAGAGGACAAAGTTTCTGACATGATTCTATTGCTTCTGAGGTTGGCAAACGGGACAGAAATGAGCCGATCGACCTGCTAGTTTAATTCGTTCGATCGGGGTTTCACAGTTGCGGCAGCGATCGCCGTCTCGTCCATACACCCAAGCGATGCCGCCATAGTTACCATTGATACCTGATACATCCCGAAAATCACTAAAGCTAGTTCCTCTTGCAGCGATGCTTTCGGTTAGCACTCGAATCACATTGGTTCGGAGTGTTGAGGTTTGTGCAATCGATAGTTCAGTACAAAGCGTTTCAGGATGAATGCCGCTTAAGAACAATGCTTCATCGGCATAGATATTACCAATTCCTGCAACTAGAGCTTGATCTAACAAAGCATTCTTGATTGGGCGTTTGCGGTTTTTAAGCTGTTGATAAAAATAGAGGTCTGAAAAGTCATCCGAAAAAGGCTCATGTCCTAAGCGTTGGAGTCCGGTGATGATTGTTTTGGGATCGCGATCGTCCGCAACGTGCCACATCTGCCCAAAGGTTCGTTGATCGACAAATCGCAATTCTCGCGCTTGGTCGAAGAAAAATCGAACTCTCGTATGTTTGGGCAAGGGTTCATCTTGATCAACCCACAAAAGCTGTCCAGTCATGCGTAAATGCACACCGAGCCAGCCGATCGGAGAAAGTTTTGCTAACAGATATTTGCCGTAGCGATGCCATTGTTCGATCGAGCAATCTTTCAGTCCGCTGATGAATTCGTTTGAGGTTGGATGCGCGATCGTGCGATCGAGTAAAACTTCTCCGCCAATGATGGGTCGATCGAGGGTCACTTGATTCAGTCCCAATCGAACCGTTTCAACTTCGGGCAGTTCTGGCATAGCACACACTTAAAACTTTATTCTAGGCGGTCAATTGCGGTGATCTGCAAGTTGCACTTCAACATCGCTTTCAGGATCAACGTTGCCCATCACCTGCCACAGATCACTAGATCACTTCTTCAACCTCACTTGGCAAGCTCACGGCTAAAATGAGCAACGGCAGATGGGATCGAAACAAAGCGCAAAGACTTTA
>DATJEM010000453.1:0-3822 GCA_035496615.1 Leptolyngbya sp. | reverse complement strand
CGCAGTCCCGCTTCAACGTGCCCGATCGGAATCTTTTGATAAAACGCTGCCAGTGCCGCGGCAAACGCAGTGGTTGTATCGCCTTGCACTAAGACCATCCGCGGCTGAATCTTTTGAAACAGATCTTCGATTCCTCGCAGTGTCCAGCAGGTAATATCGGTCAATGTTTGCTTGGGTTGCATAATTGCCAGATCGTGCTGGGCAGACAGATCAAAAAGCTGCATCACCTGATCCACCATTTCGCGATGTTGACCGGTAAGAATCACCTGCGTATCAAACAGCGACGATCGCTCAAACGCCTGAATCACCGGAGCCATCTTAATCGCTTCGGGGCGCGTTCCCACAATCAGGCAGATCGGAATCGGTAACTCTAGCATGGAAACGTTTGGTCATTGGAAACAACTGAGAACACACGATCGACTGAATTCGCTTTTCTAGCTTGGGCATGAAAATCCGAAGGTCGATCGTCATTTCCCACTCATTATCATTCGGGATTTACCGTGAAAATATCATTAAAAACTGTAAAGAAAGTTCTCATAAAAAAGCCCCGACCGAAGCCGGGGAGGTCAGACCAGTTCACCGAATGAAACAAAGCAGTGATGAGGCGCGTTAATGAGCCTCGTCAAGTTCACAAGTTAAGGGGCAAGCAGCATACACTGAAGTGTGTAGCGGGTTTTCCTTGCCACCAAGCCAGCGGAAAAATTCGACTTCTTGAGGATGAATTCCTTTTGAAGTTAACCAACCTGCCGCGAACATAATGCCAAACGCATGAATTCCGATCACACTAACGGAAACAAATAGGATTGAACTAAACGGCAGAATTGTGTTTAGAATAAACGCCGCTAAAGCGCTGACCGAAACAACGAGTAGGAAGACTGGAAAGCCAAGCACAATCATGCAAACGGTCAATGTGAAGACCCAGACCGAGAAGCTTTTTAGCGTAAACAGAATATCAGAACTTTCCAGGCTTTGACTGTTGGTCAAGCTCATAGCTTTTCTCCTAAAGGTAGCGTTTAATAAGGGGTGTGAAAATCTTTCGACGGCGGCTCAGTTACCGCTCTCTCATGTCAGTAATTATATGGAAAAGATTAGAAATAGTGAATGCAAATTAAAGAAAGTTTAAACTACGAATCAAATTTATCGTAAAGATTGAGTCCAACCCCTGAATTCAAAACCAAGAATAAATCCCTCATTCTTCACCGAGTTTGAAGGCAGACCTCGCGTTTGAGAGCGTTATTTGATGAGCCAGTATGGGAACAATTACGCAGTCAGGGCTGCATCATTTTTGAAGGATTGGAATTTTACGGAGAATACTTTTTAAAGTTTAGAGATCCGTACTGCAATCCAAACAGCCCTGTATACGAATTATCTCGTTTGCAGGCTTTTTTTATGGCATCGCATCCCCACAAGATTTGCTCGATCGCTAGTCAGGTTACGCTGCTTTGTTTGACGATCGCGCTTACACCCAGCAAAGTCTCAGCACAAGCCCCCGCAGAAATTCGTAAACTGGTCGCGACAGAACAATCTCAATCCGCGATCGCCGCTCTAAAAAAGCGGGGGAAATCGGCGATTCCAGCCTTGATTCAACTTGCCGAAAATGAGAAAGAACCCCAGAAGAACCGCCTATTTGCGATCGCGGCTCTCGGTGAACTCAACGCCAAACCTGCTGTTCCGACCTTGATCACTGCGATCGACAGCAATTCAAAACCCATTCGATTAACTGCCTTAACCGCACTCTCAAAACTAGATAGCCCCGGAAGCGATGTGATTCCGCCTCTTTTAGCAGCACTCAAAGATCCAGATGCAGACATCCGCATCGCGGCGGCTCAAGTCCTCGGAAACCTCGGAAATCTCGGAGAGAGTGCAAAGAGTTCGATCAACGATCTGATTGCGGCTTTAAGCGACTCGAATCCAACCGTGCAAATTAAAGTGATTCGAGCGATCGCGGTGTTGGGAGCCGATGCCAAACCTGCAATTCCGGCATTAACCGATTTGTTGAATACGTCGGATCGGGAGGTAAAAATTGCGGCGATCGTCGCCCTAGGGAAGCTAGGACAAGAAGCAAAAGCGGCGGTGTCAATCTTGGCGCAACTGTTAGCGGATCCGAGTCCAGAAATTCGGATGACCACCGCATCAACGCTAGGGACGCTAGGAGCCAATGCAAGCCCCGCTGTTCCACAACTCACGCGATCGTTGCAAAGTATCGATCGCACCACACGATCGTTTGCCGCCTCCGCACTCGGTCGCATTGGCGAAGGTGCTAAATCAGCCGTTCCGGACATTACCCGCGCGCTCAAAGATACGGACAAAGATGTGCGAGTCAGTGCTGCTACCGCTTTGGGGCGGATTGGACTCGAAGCGCGATCGGCGCTGCCCGAATTGGTTGAGACCTTGAAAGACGAGAATTCAGGAGTGCGCTGGAGTGCAGCATTTTCGGTGGGACGATTGGCAGGAGTCTTGCAAGATAAAGCAGCGACCTTGACCGCAACCGATCTGCTTGCAGCCTATCAAGCGCTCGAAACCGCATTGCCCACGCTAGAAGATCCTAAAGCTCAGTTTAATGAAGAAGTGACTGCTGCGGTGCGTCGATCGCTCAATGTGCTGAAAAACGAGAAAGATTCCCGATTATTTGAGCGGCTGTTTGAGTGGGCACAAGCTAATCCAGCGATCGCCGCGATCGTTCTCTATCTGCTAGCGATGCCTTCCCTGTGGCTAACGGTACTGCTCATTCGTCCCATTTGGTTGCTAAAACTGAACCACGCTTTGCAACCCTATACCGATTTTGAAATTCCCAGTCCTTTAGGCGGAAGTGTGAAAGTTCCGCTGCGCTTCGTATTGTTCGTTGGCTGGCTGCACTATCATCCGCGGGTCTTAGATGCATGGGTCAAACAGCAAATTGAAGTCGCAAGAGAAGCATTTGCACATAAAAGTACGGTCAGCGATCGCAAAGTTTACATTTCGATTCCGGTTGTGATGGATGGGAGCGCGATCGCAGAACTCAATAGTGCCGATCTGCAAACAACCTTTTGGGATGGGCGACAGTGTTTGTTAATTTGGGGCGAAGGTGGCATCGGCAAAACGAGCCTCGCCTGTCAGTTGGCAAAATGGGCAATGTCGGACAATAAATCAGAGCGATTGAGCCGTCATCGGATGCTGCCCGTTCTGATCGAACAGGAGCTAGATTTTAAACTGCCGGATGCAAAGAATCCGTTTCGCGAGGCAATTCGAGGACAGGTACAAGCCTTAATCGATGCCGCAGAACCGATTAGCGATGAGTTTCTCGAAAAACTATTGAGACAGCGGCGGATTTTGGTCATTGTCGATCGACTGTCGGAACTGAGTGAAGAAACGCGCCAGCAGATTCGCCCCGGACATCCTGACTTTCCCGCAAACGCCCTGATCGTCACATCACGGGTAGAAGAAACTTTAGATGAAGTTCCCAAAACGACCGTTAAACCGCTCCGCATTGAGGGCAATCGGTTATCGTCCTTTTTAGAAGCCTACTTGAACCAGCGCAGCAAGCGGGAACTGTTCACCGATCCAGAGTACTTTGATGCTTGTGGTCAGCTATCGAGAATGGTCGGACAGCGCAATATTACAGTACTGCTTGCCAGACTTTACGCCGAACAGATGATCGCAAAGAAAGAAGGCAGTGAAGGCATCTTACCCGACAATATTCCAGATTTGATGTTGAGCTATTTAAACGAATTAAACCGAGATACCGCAGAACATGAACCGGATAATTTAACGGTTCACGAAGATGCCAAAATCATCGCTTGGGAATGTCTGAAACACTACTATCGTCCGGCTCCTGCAAAACGA
>DATJEM010000452.1:0-7911 GCA_035496615.1 Leptolyngbya sp. | reverse complement strand
CCTCGCTCAGAGTTCGCAGCAATGACCCAACGAAAGACTGTTCGACCGGAAAGGACTGCCCCGCAGGCAGCGCGAATTCTGACTTTGCCCTGTCGTCCGTACAAGTGCCCGAACCGACGACCGTTGTAGGCTTGGGAATGGTCGGACTCCTGACTTTTGCGCGTCGTCGATCGATGAAAGTCAGCTAAAGGTTTCGGCTAAAGTTTCAGGTGCAACTAACTCTATGGCGCGATCGCTTGATTCAAGTGATCGCTTTTTCATGAGAACTCGATCGCGAAACTTACGGTTGTGTTTAGCGTTGCTCCAGGCTGGATCGAAAGCAATCGATCGCCCGTGTTCAAAGCGTTGCGCGGGGCGCTCCACGGTTCCAAGCAGTAATATCCTTTTCCCTTGATTGTCCAAAATACCAGCAGTGGAAATTCATCAGCAGCCGTCAGCGTCATTCGAGTGTGGCGACTTAGATCAGTCACATGAGAGACTTGGCGGCTTGTGTCGAGAAACGCCCAATCGATTTCGTCTCGCTCAAAGTCGAAGGAGTTGAAAAATGGGTAGGTTTCGCGGGTTATTTGATCAAACGCTTCGCTGGCAGGAATCTCAAAGCGTAGCTGCTGTTTTTCTAATGCCAAAAAGTACGGATGAAAGCCGATCGAGAACGGCATCGGCTCATCGGAAAGATTGGTGATTTGCTGGTCGATCGAGAGCGTTTGACCCTGCAATTGATACTTGAACGCCAATCGAAACTTGAACGGATACTTTTCCAGTGTTTGAGCATTACTCGAAAGCCCGATCGTAAAGCTCAGTTCTCCATCGGTGGTTTGATCGATCACTTCCCACGGCAACTCTCGCGCAAACCCGTGCTGCTTCAGCGTGTAAGTTTGTCCGTTGTGAACGTAGGCATTTCCGGGCAGGTTGCCACAGATCGGAAACAGAATCGGAATTCCGCCTCGAATCGAGAGGGAAGGATCAGCAAAACGGGCGGTATCCATGTAGAGGAGTTCGCGCCCCTGAACTTGCCAACTGGTAATGATGCCCCCGCGATCGGGGACAATTTCGAGCTTGGAATTGGAAGCGCGATCGAATAAAACGTAGGTATCAAACTGTAAGCGACGACGTTCAATGGAAAACACAGGCAGGTGCAGGGATGGTTAAGGACGGAGTGTAGCATCAAGCGTTCCGGCATCGGGAGCCGACAACGCATAGCGTCGCTGAATGGGTTCTAGGGTGGTGGGAGTTGGACGATCGACTTCGCTGTGGGTCTCGTTGGGGCTGTCGGTGGACTGCGGCGGGGGGGATTGCGGAACCATCGGAGCCGCAGATCCATTATTGGGTGGGGGTGAGGGGTTGATAAATGAATTGTTGTTCCAGGGTTGATCAGACTGCGGTGTTGGAGTTGGGGTCTCGGTCGGCTGAACGGCTGGAGCAGAACTAGGTGCAACCATAGGCGATTGCTCTGGGGTTGGAGTTTCTAGCGTGGGTGTCGTTTGAGCAGGCTGATCCGGAGTGACGAGTGGATCAGCATTGGGTGGGGATTGATCAGGAACTGAATCGGGTTTGGAGGATGCTCCTGGCAAAGTTGTATCCGATTGAGTCACAGTGTTGGATTGAGCATCAATCACGATCGGGGACTTCAACGGCTGATGAAACACATCCGAAACCGATTCAATCTGATGCAGAATTTCGGTTCCTCGATCGCCACTCGCCACACGCGGCTGAAATCCTTTCACTTCAATGGGCAACAGTTCAACTTTCATTTGCCGATCTTTGAGCGCCACTTTCAGCATTGCGGTGTCGTAATTGCTCTGGGTCTTGCCGCCGAAGATGAAATTTCCGAGCGAATAAACGATCGGTCGCCCTCTGTAAACTTCCGCGCCTTGCAGAATGTCGGAATGATGCCCAACGACTAAATCTGCCCCTTGATCGATCGAGAAATGCGCCAGTGCGATTTGGGCATCGGTTGGATACTTTGAAATGTCATCGCCCCAATGGAAGTTCACCACAACCCAATCCACTTGAGGTCGAAGCGCTTTGATGTCTGCTGAAATCCGATCGTTCTCGATTAAATTCGTTCCTGGTTTGGAATCGCCAGCCGATTGATCCGCTGAACCGAAATAGCCGAGATACGCGACTCGCTGCCCATCGACATCAAGAATTTCAGGGCGACGAGCTGCTTTTGCGTCTCGTCCTGCTCCAAAGTGGTAAATGCCAGCTTGATCCAGCGTTTTGATCGTTTCTTCCAGCCCTGAACCCTGATAATCCATGATGCGATCGTTCGCGAGATTCACCAGATCGATCCCCCCGTTTTTGAGGACTTCCACTTGAGCGGGATCAACTTTGAACGGATCATCTTTGGTCGAACTGGATGCAGTCGTGAACGGCGCTTCGAGATCAACGATCGACACATCTGCCAATCGTGCCTCTTCAAGTCCCGCAAACGCCCATTTTTTATCGTCCTGCACGAGGTCGGCATAGCTATGCGTCAGCGCCACATCGCCGCCAAACATCAAGGTTGCAGTGCCGTCGGTGGAGCTTCCAACTTTCTCGACCTGAACGGGTTCTAGGGCAGTGGTAACGGTGTTCGATCGCGCGGTTACAGAATTTGCTGCTGTCGCCGTTTTTTGCTCTGAAGGCGAATCCGCATAACCAAGCCAGCAGCCGAAGATAAAAGCAGCGGCAGTCGTTCCGGTCAGTAAGAGCGATCGCAGTGCCCGAAACTGAGCTTTTTGCCGCGTCGCCTGGCGAATGCGCGTTTTGATCTGGGTGACTTCTGCGGCGGAAGGTTTCGCGGGTGCTGAGGGTTGGGCAAGTTTGGCGCGACGGGCAGGAGAAACGACTCTCACCGTTTGCCGCCATAGCATTTGGGGTTTACCGATGAATCGAGCGATCACTTGGACTCCCTCGATCGCGTCTGAATTCAGCTTCCAAACATGATGACAAATGAATCGCACCAGACTTTGGCGAAATTCTGCCGACTTCGCATCGACTTCAGGCGACGGGTGAAATTCAACGAAAACTCTGATGCAACCGGGTTGGGGAGCGGCTTCGGCTTGAGCAAACAGATTATGAGGCAGCAAAAACACATTCAGCCAATAGGCGATCGCCTGGAAATCTCCCGATCGTGCCAAGTCCTGTACCGAAGGCTGACCCACTTCTGTTGCGTAACCCATACCGTTTAGACCCCACACGCACTTTGCCACAGATTACTAATACTGCAATTCTGCGAAGTTGAACGAATTTTATGGCATAAAAGCCAATTTTGGTCAGATTGCGGAAAAAAAAATTCACTCGTCTTCGATCGACTCAATCGATTTCGATCAATGAAATCTACAGATCGGCGTTCTGTGAACCGAGTAGGATAAGCATACCTGCCGAATTTACAATCCCCCATTCACACCTCATTCACACCCGCAAATGTCTGCTGATCCCAATCTGACTTCACCCAATCCGACGAATAGTGCGACATCAAACGGAGAGACTCCGATCGTTCAAACTCGTGCAGAGATTGCGAGAGAACGTACTGCGACACATCACGCAGGTCACAAGTTCAATCCGCCGCCGCCAAATTCTAATCGATCGATCATTTTGCTGGTCGCGCTGGTCATCGTCTTCGTTGGGCTATGGGTGAACCAGTTCTGGCTGATTTTGGCAGGCTCGATCGTGGCGCTTTTATTGTCTGCCCAATTGCTTGCCCCAACCCTAAAGCCTGTTTTGATCACCATCTTCACTGAGCAGGATCAAGGCGTTGTGTTGGGATCTGTCGGTGCGATCGTTGGCGCGATCGGAGTCTCAAAGCTGTTGGGGTTTGGCAAAACGCTCTCAAACTGGTACACAACTTGGGATTGGAACGCGATCGGTGCTTTAGGCGAAGTGTTCGGGGCGCTGGGGCAGATTTTGATTGCAGTTTTGGCAGTCTATATTGCGTGGCGGCAGTATGTGATTTCGATCGAACTCACGATTCAGCAGAACACAATTACGCAACAGCAAACGATCGATACTTATTTTCAAGGGATTTCAGATTTGGTGCTGGACGAAGAAGGACTGCTGGAAGATTGGCCCCAAGAACGCGCGATCGCAGAAGGCAGAACTGCCGCCATTCTCAGCAGTGTGGATGGCTCAGGCAAAGCTAAAATTATCCGTTTTCTCTCGCGGGCAAAATTACTCTCCCCGCTAAAACGCGATCAGCGCTTAGGACGGGCAATTCTCAACGGAAACGGGGGATACGCCGAAGATCGGTTAAATGGAATTCGCGTGATTGATTTGGGCGTGATGTTAGCAGCGGCAGATCTCTCAGAAACAGATTTACGCTGGGTGGATTTGAGTGAGGCAAACTTGATTCGATCGAACTTAACAAACTGCGATTTGGTCAAAACGAATTTCACCCGGACGATTCTTTGCGGCGCGAGTTTACGAGGAGCCGATTTGAGTGGAACCCGATTCTTTTATGGTCAAGCAGAAACCGCTTCGCCTCGCAGTCGGACTCATCCGCCCGATTTCAAAACCGGATTGTACACGGGCGCAGTGATCGAGAATGCTGACTTTACGAATGTAGAAGATATGTCCGAGGAACAGCGCTATTACTGTTGTGCTTGGGGAGGGACGTTGACGCGCAGCACCCTTTCGGGAAGATGCGAGGGAATTCCCAATAAGCTAGGGCGTTGAGCGTTTGCAAAACAATTCAGAAGTTCCCAAATAAGGCGTGATAAAGCCTTGAGGCATATCTGGGACTTGAGATTGATAGCGGTCGATCGCGCTTTTCTTTTGTGCCTGGACGGATTGAATATCTAATCGATAAAACCCTTCTAAATCGCTTCGGTTCAATTTCCAAAATAAAGGTCGTCGCCAAAACATCCAAACCGGATATTGATAGAGATCAACGGGTTGATCCAAAAGCTCGATCGCGCTTAGAGTCAACTGATACGCCGCTTCATGATCCGGGTGGGCATCTTTGCAGTGGGGGACATAAATTTCTTCAGCCCGATCGCAGATCTGGGCGATGTTTTCAACTAAAGATCGTCGATCAATGTGAGAAAGATGAGATAACTGTGAATCGGGATAGTCAAGAAAGTGAATCTCTGATGCCGCAACGCCTAATTGATCGAGCGCGATCGTTGCCTCCCGCCGCCTCAGTGAAATCATTTCCTCCCAAGTCAGTCCGGGTGGTACTGGTGAACTCCCGCCATTGGTCAAAAACACAACCTTGACCGGAATCTTCGATCGCCGCTTCAGCGCAATTAAGCCACCACAGCCGATAGTCTCATCATCTTGGTGCGGCGCAATCACGATCGCAGACTTGGAGCTAACTTCGAGCGGCTGACTGTTTGAATTTTGTAGCCAATTTAGCAAGCTGTTGTGGTGAAGAGCCTGCAACCGAGACACCAGCGGCTTAAAGCGTTGAACAATCGAAGGCATGGTGAGACAACGAGGACAGAAGGGTAAGAAAACGATCGCGGATACTCGAACTGTACCCAAATTTTCACCGTGACCCCTTTACCGCCTCAAAGCTTTAAGAAATTCACACATCGCGATCGAAATTACCAGCCCAATCGCGTGGGCTGCTCATAAACGCGCTTCAAAGTATTCACATCTCTAGCTGAAATCGGTGGCGGCGTTCGGACTTGCGAGAAATACATCACATCTGTTTCGAGCGGGCTATGTCCCCAAATTCCTAAAGCGTGACCGAGTTCATGCCGCGCTGCCGCAAGCATTGAGAGATCCGGGCGATTTGGCTGAATCCGAACGGTAACGCGATGCCGCAACACGCCATCTTGCTCGTATAGCTCAAAGCGAGTATCCGCAAATCGCACCCGCTCAGTCGGTGGAAACTTCAGCGGGATAGAAGCCCGATCAATCAAAATATCTGCGCCGTCTTTGGCATCGATCAACTCCAGCGGAAAATAAACTTTCCACTCGTCTACTGCCTGCATCATTAAATTGACCCAAGTGTGACTCCGCTGATCCGCAGGTTGAACATACACTTTCACCGGAAAGCGCGACCAGATGAGATAGTCGGGTTCTGTTTTTTCAACCCGATCGAAGTAGTCGCCCGATCGATCGTGCCACTGTGTCAAAACAGCAGGGAGCGGATGAATTCGAGGCGCAGGCAAAGCAAAAGCGGAAATCGCCCAAAACAAAGCGCACCCGATCGTCAAAAGAACGATAGCGGGGCTAGACGGGTACGTGCCCGCATGCGCTTTAACGCGTCGAAACATTAGCGACCAAGCCACCCCGCGCTGAGAACCACCGTGACTCCCATAAATAGAATTGTCAAAAACCAAGTTGTCCGATTCAGCGTCGTTTCTGCGCTTTTGGTACTTGTAAACAGTTGGGCTTGCCCACCCAAACCGCCCAAACCGTCGCCTTTTGGACTGTGCAGCAATACCAGGATCACGATTCCGATCGCAGAAACCATCCAAAGCCCTCTCAATGCTGTGATAAGCGTCATAGATCCAATACGCAAACTTCAATTCGCTCATTATATCTGGGATTGCGGAATATCTGGATTGCGGAATATCTGGGAGTGTAGAATTGCCACCGCCTTGCCAAATTCTAGAACTTCATCCCGCTTCTCATCCCGCTGAGGTCTTGTCCTCTCAACGGCTCACGCTATAATTCAGGCAACGCACTAAATTAAGCTAAGGTTTTATGAGTACTCCATTAGTTCATGCTTTCTTTGTCGGTCGTGCGATCGCGGAAGTTGCCTACGAACGACTCGAAGCAGGTGTCACCGATGCCCTGAGTGAGTTGGGCAAATTCGATGCCGAACAGCGGGAAAATTTGCGCCAGTTTGTCGATGAAGTCCTCGATCGGGCACAGCGCGAAGCAGCGAGCGCCACTCCAACCCGACCCACAACCACGATCGTCCCGCTAGACTTAGAGACAGGCGGCGACTTGCAGGCGACGATCGACGACCTTCGAGCCGAAATCGCCGAACTGCGCTCCGAACTTCAACGATATCGGACGCGCTCAATTTAGGCGATCGATACATTTTTGCTGTAGAAAGTTGACTGTTTAAATTCAGTTTTAGTTGAGAACTCTCGTGTCTGTTTCTTCCAACGACTCCAGTCCCTCGGCATCGCCTGTGGAGCCTACCGCGCCCGAATCCTCCGAAGCCTTGAACAGCCATCAACTGTCCAATGTCAATCAGGTGAACGCTTTGCCTCTTGAGCCAACTGACCCTCAAAATTCTGAGCATGGCGCAACGGTGCACCCCTCGATGCATCGCCGCAAAGCTCCAGAGCCTCTATATTCCGAAAAAGCCTATCGCTGGAATCGCGAAAAATACTCGCGGCAACGGCGATTCATTGACATTTGGGCATTTGTGCTAAAGCTGATGGGTGCGCGTTGGCTTTATACGAAATCCTGGAGCTATAAAGGTGGGATCAGTGACACGAAGAAAGCAGCGCGACGGAAATCGCTGGCAATTTGGATTCGAGAAACGCTGCTCGATTTAGGTCCAACGTTCATCAAAATTGGTCAGCTATTCTCTACGCGAGCCGATTTGTTCGCGATCGAGTTTGTCGAAGAGCTTTCCAAACTCCAAGATCGCGTTCCTGCCTTCAGCTACGAACAAGTTGTAGACATCGTTGAGCGGGATTTAGGCAAACCGATCGAAGAACTGTATCGCAGCTTTGATCCGATTCCCCTCGCCGCCGCAAGTTTAGGGCAGGTGCATCGCGCTCAACTTTACTCCGGCGAAGAAGTCGTGGTCAAAGTTCAGCGTCCAGCTTTAAAACAGCTATTTGAAATCGATTTGCAGATTCTCAAAGGCATTACTCGCTATTTTCAAAACCATCCAGAGTGGGGAAAAGGGCGCGATTGGATTGGAATCTACGAAGAATGCTGCAAAATTCTTTGGGAAGAGGTTGACTATCTCAATGAAGGGCGCAATGCGGATTCCTTCCGCCGAAATTTTCG
>DATJEM010000451.1:0-5878 GCA_035496615.1 Leptolyngbya sp. | reverse complement strand
TGTCCATTCTTCGAGTCGGCAATTCCAAAATACTACGCGGTAATCTGATCGTAGTATACAAATACCCAGCGGGATTTGGTCGAGCAAATGAAACCGATCGTCAAGATGTCGCATAGTCTTCGATAGTTTTTTTATTGGGCGAGATCAGCAGCAGTTCTCGATCGATGCACTCTAGCAGGGCTTCAAACGAAGACATCTCAAAAATTAAAATAATTTCACCCATAATCTCTAGCTGCTGAATTTCAAACTTTGCCTGTGCGAGGAGAAAGACGCTTTCGCGATCGGGCAAAGCATCCACCGTCAGCAGATATTCGAGCGTATCTTCCAAGTAAGTAGGCAGCGTGTATTGCATATTCTGCTTCAGCAAGTTGCTCAACGATCCGACTACGCCGTTGATCACAATATTGCCAATTTCGGTCAACGTGCCGATTTTGACCGCATCTAGATCTGGCGAGTCTCGATCTTCACCCGTCAGCAGCGAAACGAGCGCAGACGCGCTATCGGTCGGAAACACCAATTCGGCGCTGCCCGTAAAGCTGCCGGAAAACCCTAGCCTCACCGCAGAAAAGCGACGTTCGCGAAATCGTTGGGTCAGTTCTTGCTTGAGAGAGTTGCTATCAAACACTTTCAGCGCCGGAATACTCAGTTGAATCGGGGCATCGACCATTTCATTGAGCATTCCCGCAGCCCGTCCGACTCCGATATTGATAAATTCTTGGAGTGCGTCTAGCTGCGCTTCGGTGATTAGCGACATGATCGATCGACTCCTTCTGACTGCAACAACTGACGGACGATTTGGCGAACTTCATTTTCTTTGGCGGGCTTGTTGATAAATTCAGCGGCTCCAAGCTCGATCGCGCGTTGATAAGAAGTGTCTTGGATGTCCGCTGAAATAATTGCGATCGGGGTTGTGCATCCTCGATCGCTCAACGCCTGCAGCAGTTGAAAGCCATCAATATCGGGCATCAATAGATCCGTCAAAATGCAGTCGGGCTGATGTTGCTCTATCATGTCTAAAGCTTGTTGTCCCGTCGCAGCTTCTAAAACGGTGCAGCCTTCTGCTTCTACATACTTCCGAAGCATCCGTCGCGAGAATGCCGCATCATCGACAATCAGGACTGAAGATAGACTCAAATCATTCACGCTCTACTTGCCTCTTAATCCATTCAAACACTGATTCACCATGCTCTAACAGACAGAACTTCTGCATTCCTGACGAATCGCTAGGTATCCAAAGCTGCATCATTATCAGACTACTACAATTAGATAAATTATTGCTTCGATCGTCGCCACATTCGACCCTATTTCTGTTATGCGTCTGCCTTGAGAAAGATTGTCTGGATAGCTTATCCTTCTTAGGGTGTAGTAGGATGGGGATGACGATGGCAACTCAGTGTTAGATGCGGCTGAAAGTATGGAGCGACTCGATCAGATTGATGATGAAGACCTCAAGGTATTCCTGGTTGAGAGCTATGAAATTCTCGATCGGTTTGAGCAAGAGGTTTTGAGCCTTAAGACTCATAAGATCGATCAAGCTCAACTCAATCAGCTTTACCGCGCCCTGCATACGATCAAAGGAAATAGCGGATTTGTGCCTTTTCCGAAACTTGAAGCGATCGCTCATGCGGGTGAGACACTGCTAGAAACGATTCGTACCGGAGGACGCAAGTTCACACCAGAAGTTGCAGCCGCTCTGCTGCAATTGACGGACACCGTTCGAGGGCAGTTGCAAACGATCGAAGCCACTAAAACCGAAAGCGATCAACCCTACTCCGGCTTGATTGCAACCTTAGCTGCACTCTGTACCTCTACGCAAGTTGCAACTCGCTTAGAATCTTCAGAAATCGCCGATATCCACAGTGCCGCGATCGATCCAACGATTCGAGTGCGAGTTGATCTGCTAGATCAGGTGATGGATTTGGTCGGCGAACTTGTCCTGGCGCGCAATCGAATGCTACAGCCTACTGCCGCAACCGTTGACCCATCTCTACTTGCAACCTATCAACAAATTGATCTGATCACAAATGAACTGCAAAATAGCGTAATGCGAACGCGAATGCAGCCTATTAGTACGCTTTGGCGAAGTCTACCGCGATTGGTGCGAGACCTAGCAATGGCTTGCGATAAAGACATTTCATTAGAGATGGAAGGGGGAGACACAGAACTCGATCGTAATATTGCATCTGCAATCAAAGATCCACTCACTCATTTAGTGCGGAACTGTGTGGATCACGGCATCGAACGATCGAATGTCAGACTTGCAGCAGGGAAATCGGCTCAAAGTATCTTAAAGCTGAGAGCCTTTCAAGCAAGCGGTCGAGTAGTTCTAGAACTCTGGGATGATGGTGCAGGCATTGATGTGGATCAGATCAAAGCCCGATCGCAGCAGCTTGGATTGATCAGTGCAACTCAAGCAGCCTCAATGCGCGATCGAGACGCTTTAGATCTGATCTTTCTGCCCGGATTTTCGACTGCAACTGAAGTGACCCGCTTATCCGGTCGGGGGGTCGGTTTAGATGTGGTTCGGCGCAATCTAGAATCGGTGAATGGAACTGTCGAAGTCGAGAGCAAAATCGGACAAGGAACAGTCTTTCGATTGAAAGTTCCGCTCACCTTAGCAATCATTCCTATCCTGCTCGTTTCAAGCCGTGGACAACACTTTGCCATTCCTCAAATGAATGTGCAAGAACTGATCAGAATTGAAGGAAAAGAAGAAATCGATCGCAGCATCGAAACTTTGCTAAATGTGCCTGTGTACCGACTGCGAGAACAGATTTTACCTTTGGTCAACCTTGCGGCAGTTTTAGAACTATCTCAACCGACTCAAACTAATGTTCTTGACACGAATATTCTTGACACGAATATTCTTGACACTGACTTGCTTTATTTTGTGGTGGTCAAAGCAGATAGTCATCAGTACGGATTAATGGTCGATCGCATCGAAGATACTCAAGATATTGTAGTCAAACCTTTGAGTCAACAGCTAAAGTCGCTAGAAATGTTTTCAGGCGCGACCGTTTTGGGAAATGGAAATATAGCACTGATTCTAGACATGATTGGTTTGGGACAGTACGCAGGCGTGCAACCCCAAGCTTCAACCGTGATCTTAGAGATAGAACCAAGCGATCGACAGCTTATTCTACTCGTTCTCGGACAGCAAAATTCTCGCTTTGGCATCATTCTCGCCCAAGCTACCCGACTTGAAATGATCCCAAGCACCACGATCGAACAGGTTGGAGAACAGTACTTGATGCAACATCACGATCGTATTGTCTCGCTGATTGATCTTCAAACTGTTTTCACAGGCAACACTCGGGCTTTAAGTGAGTTTGAGGAAACCTTATCGATCGTGGTGATAACCCTAGATCACGATCGCACGGTTGGGCTAATCGTGCATCAAATTCTTGATATTGTTGAAGAATCCCTAACGATAACGGGAACCGCAAATCGTCCGGGCGTGCAATATTATGCAGCCGTACAAGGTCAAATTACGGAGATATTAGACTTAGATGCGATCGTGGATCTTGCCCATCCTCAGCGAGAATTGATGGAGGCAAAACGATGAAAACTCAGCAAATTTGCACCTTCTTCTTAGATGAAACCTGCTTCGGAATCAGGCTTGAAGACGTACAAGAAGTGATTCGACAGCAACCGCTCACCCGGATTCCGCTTGCCTCCCCCGATATCTGTGGCTTGATGAATCTGCGAGGACAGGTGATTCCCGTGGTGGATTTGCCTCGCCGTTTGGGGCTTCGATCGACCGCCTGCAATATCGACGAACAAATCACCTATAACATTATCGTGAAGACTGCTGAAGATGTAGTCAGTTTTATCATTGATGAGATTGGCGATGTTTTGCACTGTTCGATCGAAACCTTGAAGCCGCCCCCCGCCACTTTGCATCCTCGCATCCGCTCTTTTTTGAAAGGAACCTATAAATTAGATCAAAGCTTTTTATTGGTGCTAGATATCCCAAAAATCTTAAATTCAACTGCTAACTAACTGAGGAACAACGATGGTCTCTGATTCAACTCAAAACATTCCACAGTCGGAATCCGCCTCCGCCACGACTCAGATGCAAAAACTGCTCGAAGCCATCCAAACAGCAACCGCAGGTGACTTTACAGTTCGTTTAGACGAAAATAGCGTACTAGGCGACGTAGCGCGTGAGTTTAATCTGTTGATGGGTCGCAATGCCGCCTTTGCTCAAAGCATCAGTGAAGTCAGTCAGCAGATCGCGATCGAAGGCAAACTAGAAGAACGCCTGACCTTAGAAACTGCCTCCGGAACATGGGCAACCATGGCTGAATCAACCAATCGCCTGATTTGCCATCTCACAACTCCGATCGCTCAAATCGAGCAAATTACAAGCGCGATCGCTCAAGGAAATTTCACCGAAACCATGCCGCTTGAAATCGATGGAACCCCGCTAACGGGCGGATGGCTCCGGGCAGCAACCCGCATCAATGATCTGACCAACCAACTCGATTTGATCACCACTGAAATTTCTCGCGTCGCCAAAGAAATTGGAGTCGAAGGGAAATTAGGCTCGATCGCAACGGTTCCAGAAGCTTCTGGCATTTGGCAAGACCTGATCGAAAACATCAATCAAATGTCGCTGGAAGTCACTAAGCAAGTTCATCGCATTAGCGAAATTGTGCTTGCGGTCGCTCAAGGTGACTTGATAAATAACATTGAAGCCGAGAACATCGGAGAATTCGGCGTTCTCACAGGCAATGTCAACCAAATGATTCAGAATCTTCAACGATCGATGCGCCAGATGGCAGAAATCGCCACAACCGTCGCGACTGCTTCCGAGGAACTGACCGCCGTAAGCAGCGAGATGACTAGCAATGCCGGACAAACTGCCGAACAAGCAACCTCTGCATCAAGTTCCGCAGAACAAGTGAGTCGGAATGCGATCACGGTGGCAACCGCGATCGAAGAAATGAACGTCAGCATCCGAGAGATCGCCAAAAATGCCGCAGAAGGCGCAAAAGTCGCGACCGATGCGGTGAAAACTTCAGATCAAACGAACATCACTATCACCAAACTTGGTCAAAGCAGCATCGAAATCGGCAAAGTGATCAAAGTGATTACCTCGATCGCTCAACAAACGAATCTATTGGCGCTGAATGCGACGATCGAAGCTGCCCGCGCCGGGGATGCAGGACGAGGCTTTGCGGTCGTTGCAAACGAAGTGAAAGAACTCGCGAAGCAAACAGCGGCAGCAACCGAAGAGATTAGTCAACGGATCGAAGCCATTCAAACCGACACAAAGGGCGCAGTGGATGCAATCACTGAAATTGCGATTGTGATCAATCAGATTAACGACATCCAGAATACGATCGCGAGTGCAGTCGAGCAACAAACAGCAACCACCAACGAAATTGCTCGCAACGTCTCCGAATCAGCCCAAGGAAGCTCAGATATTGCAAAAAACATCAGCATCGTGGCTGAAAATGCCCAAGCGACAACAACCGGAGCCAACAATACATCGCAAGCCTCTTCAGAACTTGCCCGAATGGCAGTCAGCTTACAAAACATTGTGAACACATTTCAGGTTTAACGCCGATCCCTCACAAGTTCAACTTGCCGAAGATGCCTCTTAGGGTCAGTTCAGACCGCTGCGTTTTCCTCCTATGGTTGCAAAGTCCTCTACGCTGTTCTCGAACGATTACGTTTAAATTCATGCAAAAAATTCGAGTTTTGATCGTGGATGATGCCGTCATGGTGCGGAGCCGTTTGAGCAAAATTCTATCTGCCGACCCTGAACTTGAAGTCGTGGGTGTGGCGGCGACCGGGAAGATCGCGATCGCGAAACTGCCAAAAATCCATCCCGATGTGATTCTGCTTGATGTAGAGATGCCAGAGCTTG
>DATJEM010000450.1:0-7700 GCA_035496615.1 Leptolyngbya sp. | reverse complement strand
GCCTAATTCTTGTGCCGCGATCCACAGAACTTTTGCCAGAGCGCGATTATCGACTTGAGCATCTTGAGCAAACCAGTAGCCGCCAACGACTTCTTCACTTAAATCGGGTTGATGTGTGAGTAGAGCAGCGCGATCGAGCCATTTCGGACTTTCAGAGCGATGATACCGAGGTGCAAGAATGCCGCATTCCCAATAGCCCGAATCTAATCCCGTTAATGATTCTAATTTATGAAGCCAATCGGGATACAGAGCGCGGCTTTCCAGACAAAGATCGAGCATCGGACTCGGTGGAATTTCTTCCGCTTGGGGCGCAAGCATACCCGCTGCCGCATGAGTCGCCGCTTCAGCAAAATCGCGGCAGAGAATCGTCACCGCCGCACCTTGAGACTTTAGCTCAATCGCGATCGCAAGCCCGACAATCCCACCCCCAATGATTAGGATCTGGCGCTGCATAGTCTACCAGGCTCCGCGCACCAAAGGTTTACGGGATTGCTGCGTTGTCCCGTTCGTTCCGCCTGCGGGGTTCTGCGCGATTTTATCTGAGTCGTTGGCTGAGTTTCCCGGTGGGTTCAAAGTCTGTGTTCCGGTTCCAGGGCGAGTCGCATCAAAATTTTGGATTGGAGGACGATCGGGCGGAGTTTGGGCGGCAGCTTGATTCGTTCCGACTTGATTGTTGGCGGTATTCGTGAATGGCAATGCACCAAGACTTTTCAGCAACCACAACACTGCAACACCAATCAATACGCTACCAACAATTCTGCCATTCGGATTCATAACACTTTCCTAACTGATCACGTCTTAACTTTAGAAAGCCCGATCGAGAACAATCCAAAACTAGCCTTTTCTGTAAAGTATAGTCTCTAGGCTTCAGGTGTCCACTGTACTGAGTCATCTTGTCCCCAGAATCCCCCATGTTTCGTGACGCGAACATCGCCCAAAACCCGAACTTGACAAGCTAAACGTCGAGATTTCTCGGAACTGTGAGGAGGTAAAGACAGTCGAGTTTTTTCGCCCCACTCCATTTCTGAAACTGCGCCATCGACTTCAACCGAACAGGTACCGCAGGTTCCGAGACCATGACAATTAATGACCGCTGCTTTGCCGTTGTATAAATCAATACCGTTTTTTAGCAAAGTTTCGCGCAGATTTGCGCCTGACTCGCAGTTGATCGTTTTTCCCTGTGCTTTAATCTGTGGCATTCCTGACCTCGTTCAATTACGATTTACAAACAGTGACGACTCTGATTGGGTGGAGTCTCTCACAATATAAGACTGCCGCAATCTCCAAACCATTAAGCTTTACTCAAATCAGCTTTACTTCAGTGTCGATCGCATCATGTCCCCTATTTCTCTGTCGATTTACGATACAACGCTGCGCGATGGCGCTCAACGTGAGGGCATTTCGTTTTCAGTCGAAGACAAAATTCGGATTGCTCGCCAATTAGATCAGTTGGGCGTACCGTTCATCGAAGGCGGATGGCCCGGAGCCAATCCGAAAGATGTCCAGTTCTTTTGGCATCTCAAAGAGCAACCGTTAATCCAAGCCGAAATTGTGGCATTTTGCTTCACTCGTCGTCCCGGAAAAACTGCTGCAACTGATCCAATGCTGCAACCAATTTTGGCGGCAGGAACGAAATGGATCACGATCGTTGGCAAATCTTGGGATCTGCACGTCACCGAAGGACTGCAAACAACGCTAGATGAAAATTTAGCAATGATTCAAGATACGATCGCCCATCTTAGACAGCACGATCGCCAGATTATCTATGATGCTGAACATTGGTTTGATGGTTATAAAGCGAATCCAACCTATGCACTAGCGACGTTGCAGACTGCGATCGTAGCGGGCGCAGAATGGATTACGTTATGCGATACAAATGGTGGAACATTGCCGCATGAAATTACTCAGATTGTCCGAAACGTGAAAGCCGCGATTGCACCTGTGAAGATTGGCATTCACACCCATAATGATTGTGAATTGGCAGTTGCTAATACGATCGCGGCGGTAACTGCGGGTGCGACGATGATTCAAGGTACGATCAATGGGTATGGTGAACGCTGTGGCAATGCTAACCTATGTTCTGTAATTCCAAATCTGCAATTGAAATTAGGCTATCAATGTTTATCCGCCGATAAACTCGCCACGATCGCTCAAGTGAGCCGCACTGTGAGTGAAGTTGCCAACCTCGCTCCTGATGATCATGCGCCATTTGTCGGAATGTCTGCATTTGCTCATAAAGGAGGATTGCACGTTAGCGCCGTGCAGCGAAATCCAGTGACTTACGAACATCTGCAACCGGAATTAGTCGGTAACAGTCGGCGGATTGTCATCTCAGAACAATCCGGAATGAGTAATATTCTGGCAAAAGCTCGATCGCTGGGATTTGATCTCGACAAGCATGACCCAACCTGCCGCCAGATTCTCGAATCCTTGAAACACCTCGAACAAGATGGATATCAATTTGAGGCAGCCGAAGCAAGTTTTGAACTGTTGATTCGAGACGCTCTTAAAGAGCGATCGGCTCCATTTGAAGTGAGAGGCTTTCAGGTTCACTACGATATGATGGCGGAATCTGCCCCAGCGCGGAGCTATTGTGGACGAGCGCGATCGCTGGCAACCGTGAAGGTTGCGATCGCCGACACAGAAATTCTCGAAGTCGCAGAAGGGAATGGTCCGGTTTCTGCCTTAGATGCAGCCCTTCGCAAAGCATTAGTAAACGTCTATCCTGAGATAGATACGTTTTATCTTACAGACTATAAAGTAAGAATTTTAGATGGAACCGCTGGAACTTCAGCCAAGACTCGTGTATTAATCGAATCGAGCAACGGTATTCAACGGTGGTCAACCGTTGGAGTCTCTGGAAATATCTTAGAGGCATCTTACCAAGCAGTGGTTGAAAGTTTAGAATATGGGCTATTGTTGCAACGGGCGCGATCGTCTAGAGCTACACAAAGTTCGGGAAACCGAAACCGCAGATCTTCCTGATTCTGCATTATGATTTAGATAAGCTAAATGTTACGTTTGACTTATCGTAAATCGAAAGAAGTGCGCTAACATTAGAAGCTGAAACGGCGACATACTATTCAGACTAGACATCTCCACAGTGATCTCTATACAGTGAAACGTCTTCTGATCGGTAGCTTGCCCGAAACATTTCCACAATTCAATTTACAGTTCATTTTTTGGTAGATGATTGGTATGAACCTACAGGTCGCCCATCCGATGGAAAAATTGCAGCGTCAAGTTCAAAAACTCGTAGACTCGAAGCTGCTCAAACCGAATGATAGTCTTTGGAAAATTGCCTTGCTTTATGGTGATGACTGGAGCTATTGGAAACAAGAACTTGAAGCGTTTGAGTTTTCGATGAAAGATCCTGTCAGTGAACTGTTGTCAGTCGATAGCTGGGAAGAAGATTAGCCAGTCAGGAGCGATCGACTGAATCGCGTTTGGTTGAGATATGCCTAACAAGGACGATCAATGCGCTTTAAGCCATCGGAAAACGGATGAAACCGATGGCGTTAGGGCGAAACACCGCAGATGCCAAAGACAGCACTTTCTCAAAGCACAACAAAATTCATTTTCATCATGTTGCTCACCTTCGCGATCGTTCTCACTCGCTTGAGCGCGATAGTTTGAGCACGATCCTTCAGTTTGATAAGCAGACTGAGCGATTTTTAATTCAACCAGATAAACGGAATTTCCACTCGATCGTTCAGCCCGACGGTAAACCACGGGATTAGGGTATGTCATTGATCGAGATGGAGCGGGCTTGAAGCAGTTGAGTCACGATCGCAGCATCTAATATTACTTCTCCCGCTTGGTAAGCCTAAATCATCAAGCGTTCAAGCGCATGAGTATCGGGAATACAAAGCGTATCTCGATCGCGCACAATCAGCCCTTTCTTCTCCAGCTTACTCAGCACCCGCGTCACCGTCTCCCGCGCCAATCCACTTAAACTACTCAACTCCCGATGCGGCAAATTGGGGATCTCCGTACCCTTCTGACTCCGCTTGCCTTGCCCATCTGCTAGAAACAGTAAAATATCTGCGACCCGTGACGTGCTATCCGACTCGCGCAACCTCAATCGTCGGTTCACCTGCCGCAGTCGTCGCGCCATCAACTGAGCCAACCGAACTCCCGCTTCCGGCTCGGTATTCAGCAACTGCACAAAATCCTGAGCAGGCATATTTCCAATCACCGTTGGAGCTAGGGTAATCACATCCGTCGATCGGGGCACTTCGTCTAGGGGTGCCATCTCCCCAAACAATTCGCCCTTGCCCAAAATATTCAACGTCACTTCCTTGCCATCAAGGTTGTACGTCCGAATCTTCACCCAACCGCTGAGAATAAAATAGACAGAGCTACCCCAATCGTTCTCCAGCAAAATCACCTGACCCGCAGGATGAGTTCGCATCACGACATGAGCCGTCGCTTTCTCGATCACGCTACCGGGCAACCCTTCAAAAAAAGGCGCGGTGCGAATCGACGTATGAATCGTTGTGTCGCGGAGAGTGTATCGGTCTTCCATTGAGAGTACTAACCAGAGTGCGGCATGAAAACGAAGATGACCCCAATTTAAACACAGTGAGGATGAGTTCAGAATGCCCATCCTTCCTGAAGATTGCACAGTCTCGCACTTGGATGTCTGGCAACATTCTAGATGGTTTGCTGGGGTTGGCGAATATTAAAGATCAAAATGATCCCGATTTCTGCGTAAAGCTTTGTTTCGTGAACTAGAGCGATCGTGTAATTCCTTGTGGAACTTGCAAAAGATGACCCGATTCGGGCAACCTATAACAAACCGTTGAGATCAAAGCTACGTCCGGTAATGCCGAATTATTAGTCAAGGATTTTTGTTGTGACTGCCAACCAGGATCAGATTCAGCGTCTTCTCACCGAAGTTCAGGAGGTTCTCGCCCAGGGAAATCCTCGCTTGCCGTGGGGATCGGCGGCGCAAATTGCTCGTCAGCGCCAAGTGCTAGAACAAATTCGGACTTACTTGCAGGAAGCCCTATTCCATCTGAGTCAGAACCCGTCTAATCAAGCTGGAAAACAAGTCCAGGACGTGATGCAAGCGGTGATCGAGGAGATGAATGCTCTGAGATCGACCCTGCTGCGTCCGCTCCATTCTGAAGTGGCGACCTTGATGCAGCAGCGGACGGCTCTAACTCGCGAAATTCGCCAGCTTGAAGCGCATCGCCAACTGTTAGAGCAATCGGCTTCAACCGCAGTGACACCGTCATCCGAAAAGCTACCCGTCGAAAAGCTCCAAGTTGTTCACGATCGAGCCGATCAAGTTTTGACCACACTGGATACGACTTTGCACGTCGTTTGTGAATCGCTGCAAAACGATCTTCAGGCATATCAAGATTCCCTCGCTCAAGGAATTGATAAGCTTCACAGTCTAGGGCAACAAAGTGAAGTGATGTTTGCCGGAATGGTTGGGCGATTGGCGACCCAAATGGGACGAGAGGCTTCAGCCTTGTCGCAAGAGTCGTCTGAGCCAGCGGTACTCACTCCCGCGCCTCTAGCGATGCCTTATGCGGGAACCGAACTCACGGCGAAACTTCGGCGAGAACCGCTGCAGACCATTCCGTCGATCGACTCAATCACCGTTCTTACAGAGCTAATCGATCAGTTGGTCGTCAAGGTCGATGAATCTTCAAAAGCCGTTCCGGTGACTTCTCCCCGCAATGGGTCGAGCAGGGGGCACGGAGTTTCGTCAGAGTTAAAGGCGCTGTTTCAAGCCGATTTGCCAAACGTTGTGCCTGCGATCGAATCGAACGGCTACAGCGGTTTAGATCAAGAGACTGGGTTTGATCAGTTGGAAGCCCCAGATCAATCCTCGGTTTTTCCCACGGGAGAAGTCACAATTTTTACCCTTGAAGGAATCGATTCTCTCTTTGCTGATGAAGCTGAGGATCATCTAAGCCGCTGACCGACAGAGCTTTCATCTGTATAACGGTAGATTTGCGGTTGAGCATACGTAAACTTCACATAAATCTATACCAATTCAAAGATTAGGCAAATCGTTCCGCGATACCGGGGTGGGGATCGGTAGCCCTGAATATAGTGACAGTGAGTTCTATCGATCTTTCTACCTGGGCTACTCTCGTGATTACTTTTAGCGATTCTCCTACCTATTCCGTTTCTCGCCTGAACGCTCAAGAAATTGCCTCAATGCGTTCTGCCCTCCGCTTAACCCATGAAGTCCGGACTTCTCATGTTTCAGTCAACAGCAAACTCAAGCGTGCGATCGACATCTTAGGCGCGTCGATTGGGTTGCTGATTACGGGTTTGGTTTTGTTACCGATCGCGATTGCGATTCAGATTGATAACCCTGGCAAGATTTTTTATAGTCAAATTCGTTGTGGTGTCAACGGTCGTCCGTTCCGCATCTGGAAGCTTCGATCGATGGTTGCAAATGCAGATAGCCTAAAACACTTAGTGAAGAACGAAGCGACAGGTAATATTTTTAAGAGCAAAGACGATCCGAGAATTACGCGAGTAGGTAAGTTTCTACGTCGCACCAGTCTAGATGAGCTACCGCAGTTCTGGAATGTGTTGCGGGGTGAAATGAGCTTGGTGGGAACTCGCCCGCCAACCGTAGATGAAGTTAAACAATACGAAGCACACCACTGGAGTCGTTTGAGCGTGAAACCGGGAATCACCGGAGAATGGCAAGCAAATGGGCGATCGACGGTGAAAGATTTTGAAGCGATCGTGGCAATGGATTTAGAGTATCAGCGCAAGTGGTCGGTACTGTACGACCTGAAGCTAATTTGTAAAACGGTCGCAGTCGTCCTCAACAAACATGGAGCTTGCTAAACGTTGAACGATCGGTAATTCCTTAAGATGAATTGGGAAAGTCCTTTTAGGATTGACCCAATTTTTTTATGCTGAAGGTTGCCTTTATTCAGTGCGATCGTTATGAATTTGCCAACTTGGATTACAGTGTCTCGGCTTTTGGGTGTGCCAATTTTGCTTTATGGCTTGCAGTCGCCCTCGATCGAGACGCGTTGGGTTATGGTCGCCGTTTTTCTGGTCGCGGCTGGAACGGATTGGCTAGATGGATATTTGGCGCGCAAGTTGAATCAAGTTACAGATTTAGGTAAGTTTCTTGATCCGCTGGTCGATAAATTATTGGTTCTAGCGCCGTTGATGTCGCTGGTGGAATTGCAGCAGGTTCCCGCGTGGGGCGTGTTCATGATTTTGGCGCGGGAATTGACGATCGCAGGCTGGCGGGTTGATCCAAATCTGCAAAAGTCAGTTCAAGGCGCGAATTTTTGGGGCAAGCTCAAAACGGTGAGTCAAATTGCGGCGATCGCGCTTCTGATTGCCCCGTTATCGCCACAATGGCAGCTTGCTACGATGAGTCTATTTTGGGTTTCGGTGGCTTTGACCTGGATTTCAGGACTGATTTATCTACTGCCGGAAAAAGCTAGTTAGCGCGATTTTTCCAGAAATAATCTGCGATCGTCGGCTCTTTTGAATATTCCGCTGGTGGATTTAAGAGAATCGTAGACTGTTTGATGTTGGGAATTCGCCGTGCAACTCGGTTAGGAATGCCGTCCCCGTAGAGGATATGACCTTGACCAACAAGAACGATCATTTGTCGATCGGGATTTTTCTTCAGAAATTGCGCGATCGCGTCCGCCATCGTTTCATCCCACAGCACTTGAGCCTGAAAGAACGTATCA
>DATJEM010000449.1:0-3326 GCA_035496615.1 Leptolyngbya sp. | reverse complement strand
CCGATCGTCGCGTTCAATATCGGAATCAACACCCCGAACGATACCAAGAACGCTCCCGATTTCTGCAATTCCTTAATTCGCTTTGCCGCGACCAATCCCATGTCGAGCAAAAAGAACGTCAGCACTCCATAAAACATATCTTGCGTAAACGGTTTCAACACCTCCCACCCATGCTCACCCGTGACAAAGCCAATCGCAACACTGCCAATCAGCAGAAAAACAGAACCATTAAAAAAAGCTTCTTGCAGGACTTCCGACCATCGAATCGACTCCGACTCCTCAGAACGATCGGTAAACACATTCACCAGAATCAACCCAATAATGATCGCTGGTGATTCCATTAACGCCAACGCCGCAACCATGTATCCATCATAGCCAATCTGTAATTGATCCAAAAACGAACCCGCAGTAATGAACGTCACTGCGCTAATGGAGCCGTAAGTCGCCGCGATCGCAGCAGAATTGTAGGGATCTAAGCGCGATCGTAGAATAAAGAAGGTATAGATTGGCACAAGAACCGCCATGACGATCGCCGCGGCTAAGGTAACAAGCACAGCTTGGCTAATGCCGCTTCGCGCTAGTTCGACACCGCCCTTAAACCCGATCGACAGCAATAGATACAGAGAAAATAACTTCGGAATCGGCGCAGGAATATCAAGATCAGACTTCACCAGCACCGCCAGCATCCCCAGAAAAAAGAACAACACTGGCGGATTGAGAAAATTGGAAACAATCAGGCTAAAGTCCATTTCCAGAAAAAGTAACGCCACCTTTCATTCAAACGGGGAATGGCGATCGAAGCAAGCAACTTCAACTTTGAGCATTTTGCGCCAACTTACAAAATAACCGCTACGGCATTCCGGTAACGCTTGCCCAGAAGTATTTTTTGAACGTTTGAGAATCCGTTTGCACCGTGAACCGTTGCGACCAGGTGTAAATCTCGAAACTGATTCGATCGCCAGTCACCCAGAAATTTCCCAACAGCGTCACCCAATGACTCGGAAACGGAATTGGCGGCGGATTATCTTGCAACAGCCCTTCAGCAGTAATCAGCAACATCGCAACGCCATTGGCTTGAATCGCTGCGATCGATTGACTCATGGCATTGATATCGTCGAACAAAAAAGCCTGATGGTAGGTCATTCTGGAATAGCCCAAAAGCTCACGTATCCAGCCTTTGATTTCCCAAGATTTTGTCATTCCAGCCAAGTTGCGAATCAGATCGGGTGCATTCGGCTCGACCGGAAATAGGAGATTCTCGGATTCTCGCAGCGTTGCCAGCACCATCCAATCGACTTGGCTCATGTGGAGGTTTCGATCAACATTCGATCGCAATTCATCGCTTGCCCGAATCCAATGATCCGTTCCCTGAAATCCGCCACTCTCATACAAGCTCTGACAAATCTGCACATAGCGGCTCGGCTGTTTTCGCGCCAGTTCAAACAACACACTAGCAGGACCGCAAAACGGTTGTCCACCCTGATTAACTTGGAACGGATCAGCCACCCGCGATCGCAGGTCGGCCGCTACCGTCGCTCGATCCAAACACGCCCAAACTCCCGTTGCGCTCGATTGTTCAAAATCGTCGATCGCGCAGATTGCCGCCTGAACGAGTGACGCATCTGGTAAATACTGATTCATAGCAGTCGTAATCATTGGAATTCCTCTAAAAGGCAGAGTTCGATCGTGATTTTTGTCACCCTTTTACCCCCAAAAAGTCACGCGACGGTGCTAGATTTGTCACCACTTATCTGATGGGAAAAGTCGATAGTAGTATCAACAGACTTTTATAGGTTTCCCGATGAGCCACCAGCTTTTCCAACCTCTTGCTCTTTCTGATCTATTTGCCAAAGTCAGTAGCACAGGAAAGATGACGCTGCTTGATCGCTTTACGATTAGAGATACACTGCTCACGGATCAGCCCAGCAACGAAGAAAAACAAGCGATCGATCGTTTGATCCACGCAATTCGAGTCGGTCGAATTCAAATCCTCAACTAGCCCATGCCCTGAAAGCTCTCGTTCTCTGACTCGGTTTCTGACCGAAGAGTCTACCGTTTCACCGGACTCAATGGCACTGGCGCTTCATCTAGTGCGCTTAATTAAGCAATAAAAAAGCCCGGAAGAATTTCCGAGCTTTGAGGGTATTAAGGTGCCCTGCTATCGAATCATTCCCAACCGAGCAGGCTGAAGGGCAGAAATTTGGGGAGCCGCAAGCCCAGACATTGTTACCGTTTGTTGGGCAACGACCGGAACTGCGTTTCGGGCATTTTGCGCCAATTGAACCGTTTTCACGTCGTAGGTTTGAGTAATCAGCTTGGGATAAAGACCGATCGCGACGATGGGAAGAACTAAAGAAGCCGTAATAAACAGTTCTCTGGGGTTTGTATCCAAGAAAATTCCTTTCTCAACCGCGTTGCCTTCTTTGCCGTAGAACATCTCACGCAGCATTGAAAGCAGGTAAATCGGGGTGAGAATCAACCCAACCGCAGACAGCAGGATAATGACAACTTTGAAGGCTGAAGTATAAGCATCGCTCGTGGTAAATCCGAGGAAGATTGCCAACTCTCCGACAAATCCGCTCATACCTGGAAGCGCCAGCGATGCCATTGAGCAGACCGTAAACAGTGCGAAGGTTGAAGGCATTTTCTTTGCCAAACCGCCCATATCGTCCATGTTCAGCGTGTGAGTGCGATCGTAGGTGACACCCGCCAAGAAAAACAGCGCAGCAGCAATCAAACCATGCGACACCATTTGTAAGACTGCGCCACTCATACCGAGTTCGGTGAACGATGCCAAACCCAGCAACACAAAGCCCATGTGTGAGATCGAAGAGTAAGCCATTCTCCGCTTTAAGTTGCGTTGAGCGAAGGAAGCCAATGCGCCATAAATGATGTTGACAATCCCAAGAATCGCTAACACTGGAGCAAAGTAAACGTGAGCATGAGGCAGCATTTCCATGTTCATGCGGATTAGCGCATAACCGCCCATCTTCAGCAATACCCCTGCCAAAATCATCGAGACAGGAGCAGACGCTTCACCGTGAGCATCCGGCAACCAGGTATGCAGCGGGAAAATCGGCAGTTTGACACCGAAAGCAATCAGGAAACCTGCATAGGTGAGCAATTCAAACGTTAGGGAATAATCCTTGAAGCCTAGCTCTTGCATATTGAAGGTGAAGTTGTCACCGTAGAATGCCATTGCAAGCGCTGATACCAGGATAAAAATCGAGGCAAATGCTGTGTAGAGGATGAATTTGGTCGCGGCATAGAGGCGCTTCGGCCCCCCCCAAATGGCAATCAGGACGTAGACCGGAACCAGTTCAACT
>DATJEM010000448.1:0-6409 GCA_035496615.1 Leptolyngbya sp. | reverse complement strand
ACCTTCTTCTCGCTGTCGGCGCAAACTGTAGCCGCTCCCGCCACAAACGACCCAGTTTGTATTTGAGTCAGCGTGTCCCGTATCAACTGTTCGCAGATACTCCAAACAATGTGCGTGACCATTGAGAACCAGATCGACGATCGGGCGACCTTTGGGATCAATCTGCTTCGCCACCTCATCCAAAACTTGGCGCAAGCGCGCCCGTACCGCCAGGGTTTGTGCTTGATACCATTTGGTGGCTTCTGTCACATAGGGCGGATGATGAAAATAAACCACTCGACCGCGCACTTCGGCAGATTGCCAGGACTGAATCAATCGATCGCGCAGCCAGTCCAACTGCTCGTAATCTGTGACAACCTTTGCTCCAGCCGTTAACTGCTTATCAATGTCGATTTGAACTTCTTCAAGCTGTTGCAGCTTCGCTCGAATGTCATCGGATTGATCGGACGGGTCAGGCTGACCCACATTCAATGCGGCAAGCTCGGCAATCAGTCGCTGCATTTCTCGATCAATTCCGTCGCGTCGATCGATCAATTTCTGCCGCTCTTGCTGCCCTTGCTTTCCCCCTGAAAGCGGCACGGGATCATTGAAAGTATTGGAGTCAAGCGCAAAGAAATCAACCCCACCGTAGCGAAAGGTATAGTAGCGATTTGGGATGCGAGTGAACAATCCGGGCTGGTATTGTAAGCAGCGACCTGTTGAAGTTTTTGCGGTGTAGTGTCGATCGAGGTGGTCTGCAAGTTTGCCTTTTTGCTCTGCTAGAGATAAGAGATCGATAAAGGCTTGCGCGAATGCTTTTCCCTGATAAGAACCGTGCGTCCGAATATCAAAATCAATCCGCGATCGCAGCAATTTTCGCAACGGATAAGCCAGTTGTGCAAGCAAGCCGTAAACCACCGGAAGATCATAATAGTCATGATTTCCTAACACAGGCAAGAACGGTAGATTAAACACCATTCGATCGAAATCGATTCGCTCTGGTATTTCTCCTCCCACCAAAAAATCTCGATAAGGCTTGATAAAGTTCTTCGGATAAAACTCACTCGATCCAACGAGATAGACAACATCGCCCGTATGCAAAATGAATCGGCACGCTTCTCGATGATCTAGCATTTTTTCGGCAATTCTGCGCTGCGGTGAATGTCCCGGATGCCGACCCGACCCACTATCACCAATCACCAGGAACGAGAACGCCTTCTGCTCTTGAGCATCATCAATCACCAATCGGGTTTGATCAATTCCACGATCGATCACCTCTGAAGAACGCCACATCACCCGTTCTTGCATCTTTTGAATCTTCAGCGAAACGATCGGGTCTGAAACAAATCTCATCATAAGCGTCCAACTATCCTGCACTCTCCAAAATCATCCTAGCGATCCAATCATGCGGCACACGCTTCTCTAGAAGGATCTTGTTGGGTTGAATTCAATAGTTGAATTCAATAAGAGTAGGCAGCAGTAGTCAAAGCTTGCTCCGCTCTTGCGAGTCCCTACACTAGAATCTGCTGCAAGCCTTAAGCCTACTTAATTATTGAAATTTCTAATGGAGCAGGAATCAAGATTGGACTAGACTATACCGCTAGCAACATTGTATTCTGCCTTTCAGAGCAGAATATGAATGCTCTGAACTCAATGGTGTGAATACGGAAGTGAAGATGTCTAACAACTCGTGGAAATCGTTGCTGGTAAACCCAGTACTTCTCAGTGCGACGCTGACCGTCTCCGCTGTGATGGGCGCATCCTCAATAGCAGGCGCAGCAGAAATGGCAGGCGCAGCAGAATCCCAAGCCGATACCGTTAAAACGAACACAACTCAAACAGTTCCATCGCTCGACTCAGTGAGCACCTATAGCAACGAAGCGGGTGTTTCAGCCGATAGTGTTTCAGCCGATAGTGTTTCAGCCAATGATGCTGGACAAGTGACTTCAGTGTCTCAGCTCTCTGATGTTAGACCCACCGACTGGGCGTTCCAAGCACTCCAATCTTTAGTAGAACGTTACGGCTGTATTGCAGGCTACCCTGACAAAACTTATCGCGGTAATCGGGCGATGACCCGCTACGAATTTGCCGCAGGCGTGAATGCCTGTCTCGATCGAGTCAACGAACTGATCGCCGCTTCGACCGCAGACTTGGTGAAAAAAGAAGATCTTGCCACGCTGCAAAAACTCCAAGAGCAATTTGCGGCTGAACTTGCCACCTTGCGCGGTCGGGTGGATTCTGTCGAAGCTCGCACTACCACCATTGAAAGACAGCAGTTCTCTACCACCACAAAACTTAGAGGAGAAGCGATTTTCGCAATCTCTGGCGCACAGGGCGATAATCTTGCCGTTCCTGTCGGTGCCGCCCCTTCTGCGACTGCCGTTTCTAAAAACACCACGTTTAGCGATCGAGTTCGTTTGATCCTGAACACCAGCTTTACCGGAAAAGACACCTTGTTTACTCGCCTGCAAGCGCGGAACCTGGTGCCCTTCTCTGGCGGTGTCACTGGAACCAACATGACGCGCCTCTCGTTTGATGGCAACGAAGGCAACTCAATCAGCATAGATAAGCTGTTCTACCGCCTGCCGATCGGCAAAGGCGCAGTTACCTTCGACGCATTCGGTGGAGAATTTTACTCCAACGTTCCGACGCTCAACCCCTTGTTTGCCAGCGACAGCCAGGGTTCGATTTCTCGCTTTGGTCGGTTCAACCCGATTTACCGGAATGCTCAAGGCGGTTCGGGTGCGACTCTGAACCTGCCGATCAGCAACGCGCTCACTGCTTCGGTTGGCTACCTTGCTAGCAACGCCAACAACTCGATCGACAAACAAGGGTTGTTTAATGGTTCTAATGCCGCTCTCGCTCAACTCTCTTTCAAACCGACCACTAACCTTGACCTGGCGCTGACCTACGTTCGCTCTTACACCAATTTTGATGGTGTTTCCAATGGTGTCACAACCAGCACCGGAAGTGGGTTCGCGAACAACCCATTCGCGGGTGCTGCAACCGCTGCCAGTAACTATGGGATTGAAGGAGCTTTCAAAATCACGCCGGGGCTGACCGTCGGGGCTTGGGGTGGATATACTCAAGCATTCCGCGAAGGGACAGGTGGACGGGCGGACATCTGGAACTGGGCAGTGAGTTTGGGCTTCCCTGACTTGGGCGGAAAAGGCAATCTGGCGGGGATCATTTTTGGCATGCCGCCGAAAGTCACCCGCAACACGACCAACCCAAATCGCGATGACAATGGTGGGACAGCGTATCACCTGGAAGGACTTTATCGTCTTCAGTTGAACAACAACATCTCGATCACGCCAGGAATCATTGTGATCTTCAATCCCGAACACAACGATGCCAACAACACCGAATATGTCGGCACCATTCGCACTACTTTTGCGTTCTAATTGAGCGCTTTCTAGTTTTCAAAGTTTACTGAAAGCCTCGCCACTCGCGGGGCTTTTTTATCGGTCAGATTTGAAAACCTACAAACCCTAGTGAGAAACCGGAGTATACTAAAAGAACTGAGTCAACCTGATCCCAGAGTGTGCCCGTGGAGATTTCTTGTAAAAGTGAATATGCGCTGTTAGCGCTGATCGAGCTTTCTGTGGCTTACGGTAGCGGCGAACCGCTGCAAATTCGGCAGATTTCGAGTCAGCAAAATATCCCCGATCGCTATTTAGAACAGCTTTTAGCAACCTTGCGGCGGGGAGGAATTGTGCGATCGCAGCGGGGCGCAAAAGGCGGGTATTTACTCGCACGAGATCCCTGGAAAATCACGCTGTTTGATGTGTTGGCGTGTCTAGAAGGATTGGACACACAGCCGATCGATCAAGAAACCGCTTTGAAATCTGGTAAGACCTTAGAAGGTTCTGTGGTGTGCGAGATTTGGCAAGAAGCGAACGATGCTGCCCATGCGGTGTTTCAGAAGTATACGCTGAAAGATTTGTGTGAGCGGCGCGATGCCCGAAAACAGCTTGACTTAATGTATTACATTTGATTGTCTATTTGAGTAATTGCTTTCGTCGTTTACCCCCTCAATTGTTTTATGCGTATTGCCCAAAATGTCACGGATTTGATTGGACACACGCCGCTTGTCCAACTCAATCGCATTCCCCAAGCGGAAGGCTGCGTTGCTCGAATCTTGGTGAAGCTTGAAGGGATGAATCCTTCGGCTTCGGTGAAAGACCGGATTGGAATTAGCATGATTTTGGCGGCAGAGCGTGAAGGGCTGATCGCGCCGGGGAAAACGGTGCTGGTCGAACCGACTTCAGGAAATACCGGAATTGCGCTGGCGATGGCAGCCGCCGCGAAGGGCTATCGATTAATTTTGACGATGCCAGAAACGATGAGTACGGAACGTCGATCGATGCTAAGAGCATACGGGGCTGAATTGGAACTCACGCCAGGAATTGAAGGAATGTCGGGCTGTATTCAGCGGGCGCAGCAGATCGTCGATACAACCCCGCATGCCTATATGCTGCAACAGTTTCGCAATCCCGCAAATCCTCAAATTCACCGGGAAACGACGGCGACAGAAATCTGGGAAGATACGGATGGCGAAGTTGATTTTATCGTCGCTGGAATTGGGACAGGCGGCACGATTACCGGGGTGGCAGAAATGATCAAGCCGCGCAAACCGAGCTTTAAAGCGATCGCAGTTGAACCGACCAGTAGTCCAGTCCTGTCAGGTGGTCGTCCGGGTCCTCACAAAATTCAAGGCATTGGCGCGGGGTTTGTTCCGCCGGTGCTGCGAGTCGATTTGATCGATGAAGTGGTTGCCGTGTCGGATGAGGACGCGATCGCTTACAGTCGACGGATGGCGCGAGAAGAAGGATTGCTGTCGGGAATTTCCAGCGGCGCAGCCTTGAAAGCAGCGATCGAAGTCGGCAAACGCCCCGAAAACGCAGGCAAATTAATCGTGATGATTCAGCCGAGTTTTGGAGAACGCTATCTCAGTACAGCACTGTTCCAAGATCCAGAATTGTCCATGCCTGCAATGCTAAATGGTTAAAGCCTGGGGAAAATAAAACCGCTGAGGCTGGGCAGCGATCGACCGCTTTAGTTCAAAGAAATTATCAATCCGGGAGACATTCATCAGACAGAATGAATTGTGTCTGCTCTCGGTGGTTTAATCCTTGAACTAGAAATACTGTCAGATTACTGTTCCATCCTCACAGGAGTCCCATTCATGAGCCGTACTTATCCCTCTGTACCGTTCGATCGCGCCCCCTATCGTGCGGTACAATCGCTGCCCGAACTCTGGTCGCTGATTGCCAAACAATACGCTGATATCACTGCTGTTCATGACCCGCATGGCACTCCAGAAGTGAGATTGACCTATGCTCAACTGTACGAGCAGATGCAGGCGTTTGCAGCGGGGGTTCAGGGCTTAGAAGTGCAGACCGAGGCGGGGGATTCGCTACCGCCCCGAATTGCGCTGTTTTCGGATAATTGTCCGCGCTGGCTGATTGCGGATCAGGGGATTATGCGATCGGGGGCGATCGATGTCGTGCGCGGCGCTCAGGCTGATCCGCTAGAACTCCGATACATTCTGGAGCATAGCGGCACAGTTGGCGTGGTTTTGCAGAATGCGGAATTGTTGAAAAAGCTGCGATCGATACTTGCAGAAGTGCCGATTCAGTTTGTGATTTTGCTCAGTGATGAGTCCGTCACTTCGGACACTTACAAAGTGCTGAACTTTTCTGAAATCATCCAGTCGGGTCGAGCGCGATCGCTGCAAGCGGTGCAGCAAGATCGAGAAACGGTCGCAACCTTGATGTACACATCCGGAACATCAGGAATGCCAAAAGGGGTGATGCTCAGTCATGGAAATTTGTTGTATGAAGTCAATGGTGCTTACGATGTGGCACTGCTAGAACCGGGAGAGCGCGTGTTAAGCATTCTTCCGATCTGGCATTGCTACGAGCGGACGTTTGAATACTTTATTTTTTCAAATGGCTGTACTCAGATTTACACCAACATTCGCTTTGTCAAAAAAGACTTGAGAGACTATCAACCGCACTATATGGTGGGTGTGCCGCGTCTGTGGGAATCCATCTACGAAGGCATTCAAAAACAGTTTCGCGAACAGCCAGCGAAGAAACAAAAGCTGGTGAAGTTTTTCCTAGAACACAGCCAAAAATACATCTTGGCAAAACGTACCGCAGACAATCTGAACTTAGATAACCTGAATCCGTCAAGCTCTGAAAAATTGAGCGCGAAGCTACAAGCAGCGATGCGGTATCCGCTTCATCAGTTGGGCGATCGCTTGGTCTATCAAAAAGTGCGAGAAGGCACAGGCGGCGCGTTGAAGTTCGTCGTCAGCGGGGGCGGCTCGATCGCGGAACATCTAGAAGACTTCTTCGAGATCGTTGGCATCAATATCCTGGGCGGTTATGGACTGACGGAAACCGCTCCGATTACTCATGCT
>DATJEM010000447.1:0-4779 GCA_035496615.1 Leptolyngbya sp. | reverse complement strand
AGAAGATTGAAGCGCTGTAGTTGAGCTTCGATCGCTTTCGGTAAAAGTTTTCGCAGTTGCGTTTTGTCCTTGAACACCAAGCGATGCTGACTCGGCAAATCAAACGGAAATTGTCCCGGCATTTCTGAGCGCTCCATTTGCACCAGCAAAACCTGATCCGATCGCTTGCTTTGCAGTGCGTATCCGGTTTCAACACAGACTTTCGGGCTGGGAATCAACAGCGGCGGCGTATCCGAAATTTGGGCGATCGAGGTGCCATCTCCAATGAATAAAAGGCACTGACGAATCGATCGCATCAATGAACTGTTGATCCGAATTGCGCCTTCGCTGAGGCGATGCGATTCGCGCAGGGTGATCGGGAGACGCGATCGACGGTTGAGGTTATCTAGTACCGATTCGAGTTCGTCCCGTATTAGATCGCCAGACTCAGCAAATTCGGTCTGATACGAAAAGAAGATTTCAGGCTCCAAATTCGCCATCACTTCTTGTTTTGAAAAATAGATTTCGTGGCTAGAGAGATCAATATTAGAAATCGCGTAGCCGCCGCTCCCTTCAATGTAAAACTCAACCGTTTCGCCTTGTAGATAGCGCTGAAACCAGGTTGATTTTTTCACCTCGCTGCTGTCTTCTAAAAAGTCAGCCCGTAAGCCCGATTTCAGCAGACTATTTTTGCTTAGTCTCAGGTCGTGGGGACGTTTCTCCAGTTCCCGGATGGGTTCATACTGCTCCAAATACCACGCCTTGAGCGCAATGATTGCCATGCTGAAATCTGTCCTCTATTTAAAACTACAACAGCACCCGCTGACTACTCTCTGAGTGACTTCCTCTCGTAGATCCATTTTAGATAGAGTTGAACAAATTGAACACACTTTCAGCGTCAATTGGTTGATAAACTCCCTAGAACAAGAAATAAGGAAATATCAGATTTCGGTTTTGGGTGCTGTTGCTTTCGATCGAGACAGATATAGAATAAAACAGCGTCTTTACCTCTTTTCTGTGTTTGATTTGGCTGTTTGATCTGCCGTGTGAAGCTATGAGTTGCTTCAATTTCAAACATACCAGTTTGTCCCCAAAGATCGAGGATTTGAAATGAAAGTTTATCAGTCTGCGATTGAGTGATTTCGCTGATTTTTCGAGATGTAAACTGCGCGATTTAGAAATATAAATAACGAAAGATTGCAGGGGTCATCGATCGCAATAAATGAATCGCAATAAAAAAGCGGTTGGTAAGACCGCTGCTGTACAAGATTGAATTTTCCAACTCTAGCAATATTGGCTGATATCTTCGCCGCATTCATCCGCTAAATAGCACAATGCACGGAACCGTAAGCCAACCACTTCTTCGTAAAGCGGATTTAGTTTGCACAAAGGCGGAATGTGAAATAGAGTCTGACCAAATAGTTTTACATCTCGCTCAAATGGACATTGGGAAGGAATGCGTTCGGCGAGAAAATGGGCGAACTGAGAGTCGTGAACCTGAAGATCGTCGAGTTTACGACGGAGGGGAGCGAGCGGAGTGAAGGGTTTGCGGGGTCGGTGAGATGTAGGGCTGGCGAGGGGATGAGAAACCCAGCCAGAGATTGCAATGCTATTGTGACGATCGCGTTCTTGCGCGGAGTCACCGAGTTTCTGAAAGCTCATGCTGAAACGTTCCTCGAACTGGTGAAGTGGTCTGGTGAGAGGGTCTGGTGAATCGGTCTGTCTAAAGCGTCTGCCCGTGAAGGGTCTACAACCAAGGATGGAGCAGTTACGGACGAGAGCCTAGATCAGATCTGGAGAGACGATCCAGAGTATCGCAGCTACTTCACTAATTGTAACAAAGTCCGGACGATCGCTTCGATCTTCTAAAGAGTTTCCGCAATATTGCTGAACTTTATTAACTTGTTTTGTGAAGTAAGTTTGACACTCAACATTCTAGTCCTTCTTTCTCAAGTTGAAAGGGGATTTAAGACACATTTGCAAGATCCATATCCGATCCCGAATTGGGCTAATGCAATTTCAAAATCGCTCTAAATGAGTTTGAAAAGAATTGGGCTACCAAGCGAAATTTCTGTAGCAAATAAGACGAATTTATTTATATTTTCCTAATAAATAGAGCCAGATTCATTGCCCTGCAAGCGGCAGTCAATTTTTTCTAGTTTCAGGATGCTTTGCGGCTAGCGATAGAGGCGAACTGTATCTAGATACCAATCTAGATTGGGAGGGTCTGTATGCACTAAAAAACTCTGCCACAGCAGGACTGTAAATTTGCCTGCTTTATAAGTAGTGCGAGATTGCCGATCAACCCTCTCCCAAAGTTCGATCGATCATCAGAACTTCGCGATCGAATCGAAAGGAGTTCTGAGCGTAAAATCTTCCATTCCTGGTTTCCATTTCGCAAACCCACCCCTCAATTCTCCTGTCACTGTCTTAAAATGCTGAATAACTCCCAACTCCGACCTCCGCCTGTCGAACTCCGACTTTAAGATTAAGCTATGTCTTCTTTCTTCCAAACTCTTCCCGAAACGATTCAGCAGCCCGCCACCTTAGCCATGTTGGGGTCAATCGGCGCGCATCTGCTGTTCTTTGCGACTCTGCCCGCCTTTACATCCTCTGTCGAACCGCGCCCCGATTTAGAAGTTCGACGAGTCCGCCTGCTAGAACCTACTCAAGGCAGCGGCTCATCTCAAATTGCGAGTTCTCGGCTCGGACTGCCTCCCGTTCCGAATACCCCCAACAGCAAAGTTCAGATTCCACCGATCGGACAAACCACTTCACCTGTCCCAAATCCGCTCTACACCATTCCTCAACTTACTCCCGTTCCCGCCCCAAGCCAGACCCAAATTTCTTCGCAGGAGCGGTTCAACGACCTACTCCGACGGTTGGCATCGCGATCGCAACAGCCCACAACAATTAGAATTCCGAAGCCGCCGACGGTTCAGCCCGATTCCAAAACTCAGCCTGATCCAAAAACCAATCCGACCAGAACTATAGACCCGAGCGAACTGACGCTTAAGCAGGCAGATCCGAGCGAAGTGGTGCGATCGCTTCCTCTCCCGCCAGCCACAGAACCTACTCCTAGCGCGCAATCGAGTCCAACGAGTCCGACTACAGAGCCGAATACAGCACCGAATACGACACCAAATACAGAGCCAAACCCAGCACCGACTCCTTCTGCGGCTCAGGCTGCCGCTCAAGCCCGTAACGAGCGTCTCCTCGCGGCAACCCGCTACAATCCAGATGGAGTCGCTGAGTCTGCCGAATCGAAGTTAAAGCTCTATCAAAGCTTCGTGCAATCGGTCGAGCAGAAAGGCATTAAGGTCGATTGGGGTAAAGATTATATTCGCGTTCGCCAGCTTCAAGACCCAGAACTTAAAAAACCGATTCCAGAACGTCCCTTTCCTGCCGCTTTGATCCTGAACCATTACCAGCAGCATCCAGTTGCGGTGGCGGTACTAGTTGGCAAAGACGGCAAACCGTTGCCAAATACCAAGCCGACGCTGCTTGGAAGCACGGGCTACCAAATTCTGAATGATCAAGCGATCGAACTGATTCAACAAGAAGCCAATCAGCCCAACCAATTTCCGGCGATCGCTGAAGATAAAGTTCGGGTTTTTGTCTATGAGTTCCAGTTCAAAGCACCTAGCGAAAGCGCTCCGGTTTCCTAACGTCTAGGGTTTCCCCCATGATCCCGCTTCACAGCGAACCAAGCGATTGAGCGTTTTTATTGCCTGAGAATCTTTAGAGGTTTTGACCCGTCGTTCTACGGCTACGTTGGTCAATTCCATTGCCAAGCGAGTGAGGGCAGCTTCATCTTCAGCCGTTTTGATCAAATCGGAATTGATCGATTGGAGATTGCCGCTAAACGATCGAGCCGGATCAAACTTCAACTGACGACTGAGAGATTCGATCACAAAGCGCTGTTCGGGTCGTGCAATCTTGGCTAACGGTGCGATCGGCTGTCCTAAGATTTGCTCTTGCATCGTGGGATTGTTGACTTGTCGCTGCAGCCAAGCTTCTGAGGTCGAAACAGGGAGATCGGTCGTGGATTGATTAATCTTGGCGTAGGCATGAGCCTCAGCATAAGCGATGCGTCCGTCTTTGTTGTAGTCCGCAGAAGCGACTTTTTGCCCGGTGCGATCGCGTCCTGTGAGTCCAGCAAAAAAGCTAGAGCTATAGTCCCGATAGTCTGCTTCATTCACTTCGGGGGTACAGCCTACCGAAGGGCGAGATTGAATCGTGGCGAAGAAGCCGCAGCGAGTTTGCAGGGCTACCCCTTTGTTGGGATCGCCGCCGTTGTAGATCAAATTGGCGAATCCACCAGAGTAGCATTGAGACATCATGGTGACGAAAGGCTTGGTTTGCGGGAGTCGATCGAGCAGGGTTGTAAAACTTTGAACATCCAATTCTTGATCGCGCCACATTAACAATGTCGTGTTCCCTGCACTGGCGCGATCGTGTCCTCCATGTCCAGAAAAGTAGAAAAACAAAGGCGTTGTGGTTTTCTCTTTTGCCGCTTGAGCGAGCCAGGTTTGTAAGTTCGGAATGCTAGAAGCGCCCTGCACATGGGGGATATTGGCAGCTTTGAACTGCTGTCTACCGTTTTGATCAAGGTATCGAACGGTTTTTTCGCCTGTATTGCCATTGGCGAAATAGATCGGCGCATCGTTTGGAGAGAATCCGAGTTCTTTGAGCGATCGCTGAAAGTACAGCATATTCTTCTCAAGGGCAATCTCATTGTAAGAAGGCGCACCGCCGCCGCCAAAAACCAGAAAGTTCTGCGAGGTTCGCTGACAGGTT
>DATJEM010000446.1:0-5594 GCA_035496615.1 Leptolyngbya sp. | reverse complement strand
CTGCACTTTGAAATGATAAATTCTGAATCTCTGCCGCGTTTTTAAATCGCCCGATCGTGCGGGTCAAAGGCTCAGACGTGCGCCCTAAAATTCGACCGCCTGAGATATCTTGATTCGTTTCGTCTAATTCGCGCAAAACGCTGTTTAATCCCACGCCAAGCGCCTGAAGCCGATCGAGATCGACGACAACCCGCACCTCTTCTTCAACCCCGCCCGACACATCGACCGCTGCCACCCCTTGCACCACATTCAGTTCACGCGACAATTCTTCATCCGCAAACACGCGCAAATCAACCAGTTTAGAAGTCGGTGAAGTCACTGCAAATTCGTACACCGGAAGCTGAGACGGATCAACCTTGAAAAGTCTGGGTTCTTCGATCGTATCCGGCAATCTTCCCCGCGCTCGATTAAACGCTGCTGTCGCATCATTCAGCGCTTGATCAATATTTCCACCCGGCTGAAAATACAGATCCAGACTGACTTGTCCTTCACGAGTTTGTGAGTAAACCTGCACTACTCCTTCCGTTGCAGAGAGCGCTTCTTCCAGCGGACGAGTGACTTCATCCACGGCAACTTCAGGAGAAATCCCAGGCGCTTGAACCCGAACGCCAATCCGAGGATAGGTAATCGAAGGTAACAAATCGACTTGTAGACTCAATAAAAAATAGATGCCAATGACGATCGCAGTTAGCGTCAGCATCAACGTCCCAATATGACGACGAATCGCGATCGAGCTAATACTCAACCCACGCACAGGAGAAGGCGACGTTTTCATGGTTTTATCCTTCTGATAAGATGCTCAATCGAACGGGCGCGCCCGCTCTGAGTTCTCCACTGCTGCGAACCACAAAAGATTCACCCGCACTCAAACCCGATAAAATTTCGACTTGTCCATTCGCTCGGTTGCCAAGCTGAACCTGTCGCGGACTCACATTCGCTTGCTTTCCAGATTTCGTTACTACATAAACCGTTGCGGTCTTTGGAGGCTCTCGATCAGAGGCTCGATTTTGCTGCGGTTCTTGTCCAATCTGCGTTGCCGATTCTGGCACAACCACGCGCTGAGATTGCCCCGATCGAAAGCTAACCCGCGCTAACAATCCGCTGCCAATCCGTCCGGTAGAATTTGGCATCGTCACTTCGATCGGAATCAATCGCGCTCTCGTTTCTGCGGCAGGAGAAATTCGGCTCACTTGTCCGGTGATGGTTTGATCCGGAAACGCATCTAGCCGAACTTGGGCAGACTGTCCGACCCGAATCTTCGCTAATTCTCGTTCTGAAACTTGAACCTGAACCTTCACCTGATTAAAATCGCCCAGCCGTAAAATTTCTGTCCCGGCTTGTGCCAAGTTGCCGGGTTCAGTGGGACGCGCCAAAACGGAACCGTTGAGCGGTGAAGTCAGCGTATTAAAAGATTTGCGTTCGCGCTCTTGATTGACGATCGCTTGCTGTGCCGTAATTCGGCGGGCGGAAGCGGCTACCGCTTGCTGTCGATTTCTGACCTGTTTTTCTGCCGATCGCAGCGCTTGTTCGGCGGTGCCGACGCGAGTTTTGGCAGTTTCGGCTTGCTGTGCTGAAATTGCGCCTTGCCGAAATAGCTGTGCCGTTCGTCCATCGTCCGATCGCGCTTGCTGCAACTCCAAGCGACTCCGGGCGACTTGCGTTTGAGCCTCTTCTACTTCTGCCTGCAAACTGGCAACTTCCGACTCTCTCGCCGCGACTTCCGCTTCTGCCTGCGCTACCGAAGAGGACGCGATCAAGCCGTCTAACCTCGCTAACACTTGACCCGATTCCACCCGATCCCCCACATTTACCGCAATATCGGTAATTCGCCCTTCGGCTTGCGATCGCAGTGAAACTTCTCGAAACGGTTGAGTGGTTCCCGTATACGTTAGATCCTCGGTTAAAGAAGTTTTCTCAGCGATCGCAGCATCAACCGCAACTGCACCGTCCTGCTGGCTGCGGGAATTCGATTGCGATTGGGCATCGCTTGACGGAACCAAGTTGCAGCCACTCAAAACCAGAACTCCAACCAGTCCAAACTGCGTCAGTTGAGCAGAAATCGGAAGTCGCATCATATGAATTATGCAATGGCGCAAAATAATTTCTGCATTGTGTAACGGTTTGTGTCCTTAGTATATTCATCCAAAGACTGAGCTTCGATCGTTGGGCAAGCCTCACATCGTCGATCGCTCTCTTTCAAATCAGGCAGTACGACTTTAAATGTCAAAGAGCCTGAAACACTGCCCTAACAAGGTTTCAAGCTCTTTGAATCCACTATTTGAATCCACTAATTGCGGATGGGGGCGAAGGGACTTGAACCCTTACGACCTTGCAGTCAACGGATTTTCTTACCACTATAGTTTTCACTACCATGCGCGGCATGTTTGTGGTCTGGACTATGCCTTTACCTTTTAGCGGGATTATCGCCAGTCAGGTAGGAGCCGTCTAGTCTCTACACTTTCTCTGGAAAACGAGCGATCGACGCAATCTTACAGGCTTAAGCTTAAACGGCTTAAGGGATGAAGCAATATCGCTGCGAGTTTTGCAATCTAACTGAGGGGTTGGGATGCCCCATCTGCCTTAAGTTAGATCCCGTGAGCGGCAATAATAAACTGCCGTGCTGTCGCTCTCACTTAACCCAGATCAAAAAACCGAGGCAAGGAGAGAAGACCTTCTCCAGAGCTTAGCTCGGCGTTAGCAGATTAGAGCTTTCACCGAATTTGACTCCATTCACACAGAGCATTTCTGCCCAGGTGCTCAAATCGTTAAGTCCGTTGCGTCTACCATTCCGCCACGCCCCCATTGATTCAGTTCTGGTTTCAGGTTTGAAATCAGAAGCTTATCAAGGATATCACTAGAGTTGTACCCTGTGTATAGAAATTTGTGAACCGATCGCCGTTTAAATTTCACTCTTCGATTCTTCGGGTGCGATCGAGGAAAAGCGGTAGGATAGATAAAGTCGATATCCGGTTGAAACGCATGGACGTAGCACTTCTATACCTCGCTTTGGGCGGCGCTTACCTGGTGGTAGTTCCGTTAATTGTCTTTTTCTACCTCAAAACGCGCTGGTATAACGTTAGCTCGTTTGAACGAGGCTTTATGTATTTCCTGGTGTTCCTCTTCTTCCCTGGGATGCTCGTGCTGGCTCCATTTTTGAACTTTAGACCGAAAGCACGTCAGATCGAAGCCTAAAGCAATGCGACGAATTGATGCGATCGGAATTACATTTGGAGTCTTTGTCGCTGGAGGGCTGGCGTTTCTTGTGCTTCAGGGTGCAGGTCTCGATAGTACTAGCGCCGGGATTTGGAGCCAACTGCTGTTGGTGGGTGGCTTGATTGGCTGGCTGGTCAGCTACCTGTTTCGAGTGGTATCAAAAGATATGACTTACAATCAGCAGCTTAAAGACTACGAAGAAGCTGTCCTCCAGAAGCGGTTTGAGGAGCTAACGCCGGAAGAATTAGAAAAAATTCAGGCGGAAATCGAGCAGGAGACCCAACAAAAAGAAACTCCGCAAAAAAAGCAGGCAACTTAGGATCTGATGCCCAAATTTGCAGTAATCTACTGAAGCTGTACGCTTTGGATGAGAGGGTTGAAATGGCTTCAGTGTCGGACTGCTTTGAGCGCTTGCGGGATCAGGGTCGATGTGCGTTGATTCCATTTCTCACCGCTGGAGATCCAGATTTAGAAACCACGGCGAAGGCACTGCACATTCTCGATCGCAGCGGAGCCGATTTGCTTGAATTGGGGGTGCCCTATTCTGATCCGCTGGCAGATGGTCCGGTGATTCAGGCGGCAGCGACGCGATCGCTTCAGCAGGGAACGCGATTAGATGATGTGTTGCAGTTGGTCAAACAGGTTTCGCCGACGCTGCGATCGCCCATTATTTTGTTCACGTATTACAACCCGATTCTCAATCGCGGCATTGAGCCATTCTTAAAACAGATTGCTGAAGCGGGTGCAAAAGGGCTAGTGGTGCCGGACTTGCCGCTGGAAGAAGCCGAAACGTTGTTAGTTCCAGCAAAAGAGTATGGCATCGAACTGACGCTGCTCGTTGCGCCGACGAGTCCACCGGAGCGGATTGCTGCGATCGCCCAACAGTCGCAAGGGTTTATCTATCTGGTGAGTACAACGGGTGTAACCGGAATGCGGACTCAAATGGAATCGCGGGTAAAAGATTTGGTGGCGCAACTGCGGCAGGTGACGGACAAATCGATCGGAGTTGGCTTCGGGATTTCGCAGCCAGAACAAGCGCGGCAGGTAATGAACTGGGGGGCAGATGCCGTGATCGTTGGCAGCGCCTTTGTGAACCGGTTGTCCGAGGGATCGACGACGGAGGGGTTGAAAGCGATCGAAGAATTTTGTCAATCTCTGAGAAGCGCGATCGCGATGGATTGAAAATCAGCGTCATTTGCAATCGAGTTTCGATTGCAAATTCTCCTAGATCCAATGAAGGCAGTACTCACTAGGAGAATTTTCGTCTACGATCGAACGATCTCTCTCAATGTTCACTGATGAAATTCCTGCTGATTGGACTCGTAAAAGGCTATCGGGTTGCGATTTCACCGCTGTTGATGCCGACCTGTCGGTTTTATCCCACTTGTTCGCAGTACGCGATCGAGGCGATCGAAACGCATGGCGCACTCAAAGGGAGTTGGCTTTCGGCGCATCGAATTTGCCGCTGTCATCCGTTCAACTCTGGCGGTTATGATCCGGTTCCGGGAAAGGATGAAGGATGAAACCTTATCAGAAAATTGCGATCGCAGAATGTCAAGAACCGCTAGTTGAAATTCCTGATCAGTTCGATCGCGTAACGCCACATCCTTACGCAAAATTGGGCGCGCCGTATGGAGAGAAATCGCCGTTTTTTGTCAGAAAAGAGATTCTCGATCGTTTACTCCAAGCCGATTCCAATCTTCAGAAACTTCGACCCGGATGGAAGATTCAGATCTTCGATGCGTACCGTCCGGTAGCAGTTCAGCAATTTATGGTAGATTACGCCCTAAAAGACTTAGTGAATGCAAAGGGATTAGAGCTAGAAACGCTATCTAGAGCGCAGCGAGCAGCATTTCAAGAACAGGTCTATCAATTCTGGGCAATGCCAAATTTAGATCCGGCAACACCGCCGCCGCATAGTACCGGAGCCGCGATCGATATTACTTTAATTAATGAAATGGGTCACGCGATCGACATGGGATCAGCCATTGATGAAATTTCAGAGCGATCGTTTCCGAATCATTTTGCGAATTCAGACCTTCCTTATCACCAACACAGAGAAATTTTAGCAACCAGTCTGATCGCCGCAGGCTTTAAGCGCCATTGGAATGAATGGTGGCACTTTTCCTACGGAGATCAGATCTGGGCATGGCTGACGAATCAGGACGATCCGAGAATGAGCGCGATCGCAAAATACGGCAGGCTCTAAGGCTGAATTTTCACCGATAGGATCCGATCGTTACCGCGAATCGCATTCACGATATCCATATCTTCCGTTTTACCAAATACCGTGTGCATCCCATCTAAGTGAGACTGTGGCGAATGGCAGATAAAAAACTGACTGCCGCCGGTATTGCGTCCTGCATGAGCCATTGATAGGG
>DATJEM010000445.1:0-4762 GCA_035496615.1 Leptolyngbya sp. | reverse complement strand
ATGCACCACCCGAAAAACCGGGATACATCATCAATGCAGGCTGAATTAACTGTGCGATCGTGGCTTTGGCTTTCTCTCTTCTACCTAGGCGATGATGTTCTGGGTGATGCTCTGAACCCAGCCATTTGTCTAGTTGAGAAGTTTTAGAAGCAATTCAACAATCAAATCGCATCTGGCAAGGGGTGGCGAATTGGAAAGTTAGAATAGGCTTAGGCAAACTTGCAGAGTTTAGCGGACAGAAGGCAATCTTGGCACTATCAGAATCCTTAAGAAATTGCTCAGAATATACTGCGAAGAAACCTTCCCGCAGCAACGATCGCTGAACTCACCGGACTGACTACACAACAGCTTCAACACCTCCAGATCGAAGAATCAAGGCAAAGCGGCTGTGAACAGTCCGATGGATTGCTAAACGCTTCAGCAGTCTCTCAACCGCGTCAGAGTAATCACAAGACTATCTACTGACGATCGAACGGTAGCAGCCGAGTTTCCAGAATTCACCAAAATGCTAAACACGATCGGAGAATAGTTTGGCGAAGTGATATAGCCCGAAAGCGCCACAACCCCCGAAATAGTTCCCGTTTTAGCCGAGACAATGCCTTGAGCCGGAGTACTCCGAAATCGATCGCTCAATGTCCCGCTAACGCCAGCCACAGGCAGCGATCGCCGAAAGATCCCCGCATCCGGTCGCAGCGCCATGGCTTGCAACGTCTGCACAAACGCCTCAGCACTCGCCCGATTACGATCGGCAAGTCCAGAACCATCCACCATGCGATATCGATTCGGATTTACGCCTAGCTCCGTTAGAATCGATCGTACCGCTGCTAATCCGCTCGCTGTAGAATCCGAACTATTTGGATCTTGGACTCGCCCTAATGTCTTGAGAAGTGCCTCTGCATAAGCGTTATCGCTTTCCTGATTCATCGAAAATAGCAGGCTCGATAGCGGTGGAGACATCACCGTTGCTAGTTCAACTTCTCCAGCCGGGGCAGGCGTGCGCTTCACCAAGGTTGAGCTTTTCACTTGAATTCCTGCGCTAGTCAATTTGCGGCGAAATTCGCTGACAAAATAATTGCCAGGATTCGGAACGGCTCCGGCATAAACAGCGTTCTGATTCAGCATCAAACTATTGATCGGCGGCGCGTATCCTTGACCACGATCGTCTTGATCCCAAAACGGATTATAGTCTGCCCCCCGAAATACAGTGTCATCCCCGATTAGTTGTTGAACCTGCCGAACTCCGTGCTGACGTAACTGTTGCGTCAGGGTAGCCAATTGAGCCGTTCCAAAGCTCGGATCACCTTGACCAATCACCCGCAAGGTTGCCAGATTTGGGCTGTCAATGTTGCCAAATACGGGAGTGCGAATTTGATACTGTGCGCCGAGTTTCGTGAGGGCAGCAGCAGTTGTGAATAACTTATTGTTAGAAGCAGGGGCGAGTTGCGTGGACGGATTACGAGCGTAGAGATTTCGCCGAGTCCCTTGAGGGGCTTGAGTCTGAACTAGAACACTCCAGTTTGCAGGTAAGCGATCGACAATCCGATCAAGGGTGCTTCCTAGCTGCGCGGGACAAATCGAACCGGGCGGGGGAGTCTGACGAACTGGAATCCGGGGCGGCAAGGGAAGCGGTGTGGTCGATCGAGGCAGCGGTAAAGGAATCTGAGCCTGGACAGCAGACAGCGAACTTTCAGCAGCGATCGACAGTGCAAGCGTTGCACAAAACAGCGGCGCGAACTTCATAGGAGCGATTTCCGGGTAACATTTCCAACGGCATTGACTACAACACCGAGGAATTTGTTGCACGATCTGTGGACACAGTTCCGGTGACAAATCGTGCAGTAAATCGCTGCCTATTATACGCTCATCGCTAACATTTTCTGAATGGGGCGCAACGCTGCAATTCGGGTTGATTCTGAAAGGGTGATCTCTGGTGTTCTAGATTTCATTGCCAGATAGAGCTTCTCTAGCGTGTTCAATCGCATATGCGGGCATTCGTTGCAAGCACAGTTGTTTTGCGGCGGAGCAGGAATGAATTGTTTATCCGGCGCGACTTTCTGCATTTGATGAATGATGCCCGGTTCTGTCACAACAATGAAAGCGGATCGATCGCGCTGCTGACAATAGTTTAGCAATGCAGTCGTCGAACCAATGTAATCGGCATGGCGTAACACCGCTGTTTCACATTCCGGGTGTGCAATCACTTCGGCTTCAGGATGCTGCATTTTCAACTGCACCATCTTCTTTTCAGAAAACGTTTCATGCACGATACAGCTTCCTTGCCAAAGCAGCATATCCCGTTTGGTTTGCTCGATCACATATCGACCGAGATTGCGATCGGGCGCAAAGATAATCGGTTGATCTTCTGGAATCTGATTCACAATTTTCACCGCGTTGGCACTTGTGCAAATGATGTCACTCATCGCTTTAATTTCAGCGGTACAATTTATGTAAGAAATTACCAAATGATCAGGGTGATTCGCCTTAAATTTGGCAAATTCATCCGGTGGACAACTCTCCGCAAGGGAGCAACCCGCCTCCAAATCAGGCAATAGAACGAGCTTGTTTGGGTTGAGGATTTTTGCGGTTTCTGCCATGAAGTGAACTCCGGCAAACACGATCACATCGGCATCCGTTTGAGCGGCTTGCTGCGACAGACCAAGCGAATCACCGAGGTAATCCGCCACGTCTTGAATATCAGAATCTTGATAGTAGTGCGCCAAAATGACGGCATTGAGTTCGCGCTTGAGATCGGCGATCGCACCAAACAAATCACGCGGCAGAGCAGATTTAACCGGAGCAGCAGTGGTAAACATACGCGGCGAATCATGGGAGAGAGTTTCAATAATTATAGTTCAAATTACCAAAAATGAAAGCAAAATCTTGGGCAAATTCAGACTGTAATTAGTTTTGTGATTAATTTTGTGATTAATTTTGCGATTGCTGCTCTAGAACGGCGGCTGGATCGGAAGCTGGATGATGAATGTCGTGCCTTTACCCGGAGTCGAGTTGAATTTGAGCCTGCCTTGATGCTGGTGAACAATGATTTGATAGCTGATAGAGAGTCCTAGCCCGGTTCCTTTGCCGATCGGTTTTGTCGTAAAGAATGGATCGAAGATGTAAGCTTGAGCAACTTCAGGAATCCCAGCGCCGGAATCAGAGATCGCAATTTCGACCCAATCGCAGTCAAGAACGGCAGTCCGAATTGTGATGCAGCTAGGATGCTGTGGGATGCTTTGATCCGCTGAAATCCTCTCTTCGATCGACTGGATTGCATTGGTCAGAACATTCATAAACACCTGATTCAGCGTGCCAGGAGAACAAAGTACCAAAGGCAAGTTGCCATAGTCTCGGATGACCTGAATGGCAGGGCGTTGGGCTTGCGGCTTGAGACGATGCCGTAAGATGAGCAGCGTATTTTCAATTCCTTCATGCAGATCAGCCGCTTTAGACTCTGCTTCATCCAGCCGAGAGAAGTTTCGCAAAGACAGAACAATTTTGCGAATTCGATTCGCGCCGATCTGCATTGAATTTAGCAGCTTTGGTAAATCCGTTTGGATAAAGTCCAAATCGATGCGATCGCTCTCGGCATCAAGTTGAGGATCTGTCTGAGGATAAGCAACTCGGTAGCGCTGAACTAGATCCATCAGGTTCTGAGTATATTCCTGCACATGCCTGAGATTCCCGCGAATAAAGTTGATCGGATTGTTAATCTCATGGGCGACTCCTGCCACCATCTGTCCCAACGCTGACATTTTTTCTGCTTGGATGAGTTGCGATTGAGTTGAGTAGAGTTCTTTCAACGTCCGATTGAGTTGAGTGTTTTTCTCTTGAATGGACGCAAGGCTAGACCGCAGTTCAAGTTGACTGATCACCTGCCGTCCCAAAGCGCGGAGGGCTTCGTATTGGGCTGAACTGAGTTGGCGCGGAACCCGATCGATCGCACAAATCGTACCGAGCGCACAGCCATCCTCAGTGACTAAGGGCACACCTGCATAAAAGCGGATCGAAGGATCTGAGGTGACTAAAGGATTTTGAGCAAAACGTGGGTCATTCAGCGTATCTGGCACAATGAGCAGGTCATGCGGCTGGCAGATAGCATGGGCACAGAAAGCGTGTTCACGCGGGGTTTCCGTAGCATCTAACCCGACACGAGATTTAAACCATTGTCGCTCAAGGTCAATCAGACTGATTAGAGAGATTGGAGTCTCACAGATCACAGCCGCGATCGCGGTTAGATCATCAAACCCTTGCTCTGGATCAGTGTCTAAAATTCGATAGCGATCGAGGGCGGCGAGACGTTGAGCTTCGTTATGCGGAACGGGTAGCATTGGGGCAAAGGTTCTATAAAGAACGATGAAGTCCGGCAATCTCTCTCAAAAGCGACTTCCTTGACGCAGCGGCATTGTTTGATACCAATTGTTTTTTGGTATAGTCAAATGGGGCATATCAGGAGAGTGCTATCATCCAAGTCCGATGCAGAAGTTAGATGAGTCGGAGATCTGACGAGCGGTGTTTGGATCTTTTATTCCCTGACACTATTGATAACTACCGCGATCGCGATCACCATCCGCTGAAATTTCATCAAAAAAGAGGCACGAAAACTCGCACCTCGATCGTATGATTCATATGATTAGCGATGATCCAAACGGTTATCCAACCGTGGTCGCGTTGACATCCACTGTGTCATCCGAGGGCACTCCGTCTACTGATGCAGTCGTGGTGTTTTTCTGTGCTTTGAGGCGATCCATTAGCATCGAAGACA
>DATJEM010000444.1:0-7877 GCA_035496615.1 Leptolyngbya sp. | reverse complement strand
GCGAGTTGATGCGAAACAGCAGCCCAGCTTAGTTGGGCAGAAAAGCCACGATCGACCCCTAAAACCCTACCAAGTTGCAGACATTCAACCCGCCGCAGAGGGGGTAATTATTGCGATCGAAGACAACAGCAAAATCGTCCAACTTTGGCTTGGAGGGTTACCACCACAAGTTCTTGAAGCTTATGGTTCTAGCGCATTACTGATAGTTGATACGCTAGAGCGACCCTTATTGCAAATCTTCGAGCGGAATGGATTAGTCGCAAAAGCGCGATCGCTGACAGAATCACCCAGTTTGCAGATCGGGCAGCGAGTTCGAGAAAATATTCGCACCTTTCCCAGAGACATCAAGTTAGCGGTCGCGATCGATGCGGCGATGAATCGGATCGAGCGAGTGGACGCGGTGAGTGCGCTATCTAGTGTGCCGAGAGTCTCGGTCGCGATCGCGGGAGAACAAGCCGCCGACTATCTCTTCAGCAAAGTCGAAGAAACAACCCAAGTGGCAGCCCTCAATCCGGATGCTATGAAAGGCACGATTTCGCCTGCGGGATATGGTTTATTTTCACAGGGACATAGCGCAATTCCAACCACAGCAGGTGAATCTGGCGAAGCGATAAAATTAGCCGTTCGTCGATTAGCGCCCCAACTGCAAACCTTGCTAGGGGCGAAATTACTGAGCTTAACTACCAATTCAACCACTTCTCAATTAGCCATTCGAGCTTGTCTTGAAGTTGCCAACTTTAATGTTGCAGTTCAACAAACAAATCAATTCCCGTCTGATGCGTTTGAACTGATCTCATCGGATGGCAAGCTCTTGTCCTTTCCGGTTGGCTCTCCGATGCGACTTCAGATTGACAATCGTGATGCTGAAACCATCTATTTTCTGATTCTAGGTTTAAACAATCAAGGATCAGGAGTAATGCTCAACCCAATCAAGGATGAGCAACCTCAAACCTCGATCGCAGCCAACGAAACGCTGGTGCTGCCTCAGGCTCCAACAGGTTGGACAATGCAAGCTCCGGCAGGACTCTCGGAAATTTATCTAATTTGCAGCCGAATTCCGTTTCGGCAGGCGCAGGCTTTACTCGGATCGGGGACAGAATTCATTCGATCGCTGCCAAATTTTTTCGAGATTTCCCAAGCCGTTTTACAAGATTTGCAGCAGGCGAGCGGGACTTCTGCCTGGATCAATGCGCCTGATTTGTTTGCGCTAAATGTCAACGCCTGGACAACGTTTCGATTTTTGTACCAAGTCTCGTAACGGCTTGCTAGTCCTGCCACAATCGCCGTCCGGGTTGACCGTTTAATCGATCGTGCGCCTCTCGCAGCAGTTTTGGAATGTCCAATGCTTCTGGGCATCTCGGCAAGCAGTCGCCGCAATCGGTACAGCGATTTCCTTTGTTACCCGGAAACCAATGTCCCGCATTTTCAAACATCCGGTAGCGGTACTCGCCAAAACTCGTCATGTCATAGGCGGTTGCCAAATTTCGCAGCCGTAGCACTTCAGGGATGTGAATTGATTCGGGACAGGGCAAACACGCATAACATTGACTACATTGGTTTGGCTCGATCGCGCTTCTCGCTTTCAATCGATCAAAGGCTCTGACTTCCTCATCGCTCAAGTCCCCCGTTGAATCAGTCACCCCCAATTCTTCAGGTTTTGCCGCTCCTAGACTGAGTGTTGTAATTCGTCGATCGCTTAACAAAAATCGGTAATTCAGTTCCAACGGCGTAAACGGCGCAGACAAATCGATCAGTGCAGGCGGTGGAGTATGCAGCATTCCGGCTTTGTCCGCAGGCGAAATGATAAAAATTCCCATATCTTTCTGATGCGCCCGGTCGATCGCGCTGGCGTTGCGCTGAAAGAAAAAGGAATAATGCAAATTCACGAATTCAAAAAAATCGGTTTCGATCGCTGCCAAAATTAAATCGAGCGATCCATGCGTCGAAAACCCAACGTGCCGCACTCGCCCATCTGCGATCGCGCTTTGGATCGCTTTGATGCTCCCCTGCTTCACCCAATCGAGATGCTCCCAAGTATTCAGCCCATGAATCGCAACGCTATCAATCGCATTAACCTGAAGCCGCTGTAACGATTCGTCAATCCAGCGATCGGTTTGCGACACCTCCGAACTTGGCGGCAATTTCGTCGTCAGAAAAATTCGCTCGCGATCTATCTGGCGCAGCGCCGATCCCAGCAATTCCTCACTTTTTCCGTAGCCCCGTGCGGTTTCGATGTGATTGATCCCAAGCTCGATCGCTCGTTGAACCGTTTGTGCCATCACTTGAGCGGATGCCAAACAGCGCATCGTCCCTAACGAAAACACCGAGTAGGAAAGATTCGTCTGACCAAAGCGGCGATACTCCATGTGCAACCTTTATTGGGCTTCTTCGCTGCTAAACCGTCCTCGCTGAATCAACTCGTCAGGACTCAAATCCGACAAAAACTCTCGAAATGCTCGCCGTTCCGCTTCATCCGCATCTCGATCGACCGGAATCGACGCATCCGCGACCACTTCTTCCATCACCCAAATCGGGCTATTGGTACGCAGCGCGATCGCGATCGCATCACTCGGACGAGAATCAATCTCGCGGCGCGTTTCACCCTGTGCCACTAATAAAACCGCATAAAAGGTATTATCTTGTAGGGAGTGAATAATTACCTTTTCAACAACCATTTGCCAAGCTTCTAGGAAATTCACAATCAAATCGTGCGTCAGTGGACGGGGAGGGGTTTGCCCTTCCAGAACGCTGATAATTGCCTTTGCCTGATCTTGACCAATATAAATTGGAAGCGCTCGTCGATCAGTTGAATCTTTCAGTAATACGATCGGGCTTCGAGTCTGTGCGTCTAACGCAATGCCCGCAACCTTCATTTCAATCATGGTGTAGCCTCTAGAACTCCGGAAGCATATAAGGAATGGGAGAGTGAAACAGCGGATCAAAAAATGAACTCAATCGCATCCGGGAGCGGGATGATGGTCGAGCGATGCCGTTTAGTGTCCCTCAGTCTGTGTACAGCCTTTGTACTCGATCCTAAAGGATTCCTCTCAAAATTCGACAAAATAAATAAGTCTTCTAAATTTCATCATGTTTTGAGAAAGGGATAAAACAAGCGCAACGCTGTCTCTCAATTTTAGACCGGAATGACGACAGGATGCTTCACTGACCTTCCAAGGGGGCAAACGATCGCTGGAAGATTTTAGAGTTCAGGATCTAGCGTTCAGGCATTGAGGCTTCGAGTTGAAGGGCGATCGTTCGGCATAGATTGACCTCATCGATCGCTTCAACGCTCAAGCATTCGGAGAATCATTGATCGAATCGATCGCGAAAATCGATTCGCAGCGAACAATTTCAGCTTGAATCGTGCGATCGCAACTTCACCGCCAGTGATTAGAAGTTGAGCGGGGGTGACTGACTTGTTCTACGGTCTGGATGATCAGCGTGAATCGCGATCGATTTTGGATGGCTTAACTACTGTTTCTGGGGAGATCGGCAAACATACTCCAGCACTTGGTAGGTGCTGCTTCCCGCTTTCGGCTTTAGCAGCATTCCCTCATCGCCATAGTCAAATTTATCAATCAGCTTCCGGTTCGTGGTGTAAGCGTTGACTTTTCTCAAGCGCTGCGCCCGCACTGAACAGTCTGCCGACCATCGAATGACTGCACCATGGACGGGCTGATCGACTTTGGCTTCTAGAAACGCATTGTTCGCCTCTGGAAACTCTCGATATTCCCAGTACCAAGCGATTTCTCCATCGCGCTGAATCGAACTGGTATCGACAAAAAATTGATCCTTGACTGAGTTTTCGGTCACTTTTGTCCAATCGGCAGCAGACGCGATCGACACATTGGCGAATAGCACCGCAGCACTACCTAGTACCGCAGCAACTTGATTTATAATTCTCACAGTATTCATCGTTTCGGTTGTTCAGTGATCGGCGTAGAGCCACCTGGAGTGCGTTTCGAGGCTTCAAGATTGCGGATTGCTTGGAGTGCGAACCGATCTTGGGGGCGTTCATCCAGTGCCCGTTGGAAGTAGAGTTGTGCAGTTTTTTGATCTTTGCGCTGGACTGCATCGTACCCAGCGTTCATATAACGATCGTAAAACGTTGGCTTTTGAGCAGGCTTTTCAGTCGATGCGGTTTGATAGGCTTTGAGGGCTTTTTCTACATAGGGAGCCGTTCCACTCGCATTGAATTTCGTCGGATCTCCCGTCATCCACCAGGCAGCGACTCGTTGAACGGCGATCGTTTCGCTATTTCCGATCGCTTTTGCATTTTCCTTCAGAACATCTCGCACGACGCAGGTGACGATCGCTCGTGCCGTTCCTGGATTTGCTTGAAATTCGGACGGCGAAACTTCTCGACCGCCGCACGCTTTCGACCAGCGACCAATATTTTCGGGTTTGACTTGCCAATCGCTGTAAAGACCCGTATTGGGCTTTTCAGGTTTCGATGCCTGACGCAGCGCTTCGACGACACGATCGACCTGAGCATCGTTCAACTGTGCCGAAGCAGGAGCCGCAATGAAGAGAAAAGTGCCGATCACTATCGATCGCGCCACAAACCGTTTGGAGAAATACATAAGTAAATTAGAGGGAAAAGACCATCCAGGACTAAGTTTTTGATCTCAAAACGCTATTTAGCGGGGACACACCTGCGAGGTTTTTTAACTAGAAATCTAAACCCCGTTATCAGAAAACTATGAAGGAAGAGCGAACAAAGGTCAAGGGCAGAAGGGACAGCCGACCTGTTTCAATTTCGACAGCACTCGAATAAAAAGGGGTGCAGATTCGCAACCCCCTTTTTCGATGATACTTTCCCACGAGATGGGGCTTACTGGTTCACACGACCGACCACTTGAGCCTTCAGCTTATTGAATTCTTGTCCTAGCTCTTCACGGTTTGAGGCTTTGAGCAGATAGCGGTACACAAACCAAATGCTGTAGCTAAGTCCGACGAGTTCAAAGGTAGGTTGCAACAGCGGCACATCGTTAATTGCGCCGAGGAGTGCCAGCGTTAATTTGACCGATACGATCGAACCAAAAATCAGTCCGACTGTCACTAACGGCTTCCGGTACTCTGAGAAAAATTTGCCTAACTGTTCGGGCAGCGTTGCCAAAACGGAGTAGGTCTTGTCCGCAATTTCGCGCCATTGTTCGTTCGATGGATCAGACGAAGCAGGTGCAAGCGTTCCGGCGGGTTCCATTTTGATCGTGTTGGGCGTGTCAACGATCGTATTCTGGGTTTCCATTTCTTTGACTTCAGGTTCCATACTCAATACCTCGGAAACAATAGTTTATCGTGCCGAAAGACAGTTCCAGCTATTGGACAGTAGCAGAATTCAAAACCAATTTTCGCTATCTCTCAAACATAGCGAAAGCTCAAGGATGAACGTGTCACTCACAAAATAGATAACTGCTCAAACCTCGGAACTCTATGAACCCTACTTTTGCAGATTTGCCAGCAGTGTGACAGACTCGGACTCTGCTGTAGTTTGTTTGTTCTACCTTTGGTTTAATAGTTTATCATTCTATCGGACGATCGCAGAACAATCACCCAATATCACCTAATTTTTCATAAATCTAGTGGAAAGGCGCAAAATTTGCAAATCGCCTGCCAAATTCGTTCTGCTTGGTCAACAAGGCTGTGGTCGCTCTCTAATTCGATCAAATCGACCCACGATCGCGATTCCGCAAAGGCTCGACTCTGCGCGATCGGAATAATTTCGTCCTGAATTCCATGCAAAATCAACGTCGGGATCGGTCTTTGAATCTGGCTTTCGTCGTATCGCGCCAAATCTGAAATGATCGCGTAGTTCAGCAGCAGCGATCGACCTTCTCCAAAGTGGTAAACCCCGATTGGTTCCCCCGATCGCCACTTTTCTAATTGGGCTGGGGCAAAAGTCGGAAGCCAATGAGCGAGATAGTGAAACGCAGGAGCCAGCAAAATAATCCGATCGACTTGAGGACACTGTTGAGCAACCCAAGCTGCGGTCAATCCACCAAAGCTAGAGCCAATCAGCGTTACGGGTTCTTCTGGTAGCTGGCTTTTAAGCTGCTGAATCTGGCGAGATAGCGTGAGATGTTGAAAATCGTCTTGATTGAGATCCGGAATATCGAGCGAGAGATGAACCGATCGAAATCGATCGCGCAGTTGTCGGGCTTTGGTCGAACGAGGACTCGACGCGAAGCCATGCAGATAGAAGTAATTCATCCCTCTAGGTTTTAGTAACTAATCTGCAACGTCACCGATCCCTCAACTCGCTGTTCGCCGCCTACAACCGGACTCGGCGCTTCCTGTTGCAGTGCGGCTCTCGATTTCGCGAAATCTTGCAGAATCGGTCGGGGGGCAGAAGCTCCATTAATTTGCACACTGACGACTTCTTTGCGGCTAAGATTCAAAGCGCTAAATACTGCATCAGCCTGAGTTTGAGCCTCTTGCGTTGCTTTGCGGAGCGCTTGTTTTTGAGCGGTTGCGATCGCGTCATCCGTTGCCACAAAGCTGACGCTATCAATTTTACTTGCTCCCACCTTCACCGCCTCATCGATAATGCTGCCTGCCTTTTCAGTCGGAACCCGAAACGAAACATTATTGGCTCCGGTATAGCCGACCAGTTTTTGGCGATTGTTGCTGTAATCGTAGCGAGGATTCAAATTAATGCCTGTGGTTTCAAGCTTGTCCACTTGGCGCGATCGCAAAAATGTCACCACCGCATTCGATCGCCGTGCCACTTCTTGCTGAACATCGTTTGCCACTTTCCCCTCGACTTCAACCCCTAATCGCACCTGCGCGATCGTGGTGGGAATATTTTCAAATCCCTGACCTGTCACCGTAAGCGTTCGCACTAATTTCTCCTGAGCATAAACAGGATTGAACATCGAACTCCCGACTAGCCCGATCGCAATCGGCACGACGCTCAGGCGCTTCCAGGATGATTTCTGAATGGTTTGTAAACTCATCTTCGTGATTCGTAAGAATGTTCTTACTTTGCCATTGAACGGAATCGATCGCGCGATCGGTTACACTTTTCGCAACTTAAAGCAAGGTAAGAAAAGTGTAGAACTGCCGCGATCGTGAAACTACCGAAAAAGGCGAATCTCAGCGCTTCCTCTGTTGCATCTTGTTACAACCACTTTCCGAAATGTGCATTTTCGTTCACATTGAGGAACGATACCCTCAGATAAGGAGTTTTCACACGATGTCTTTATCCGATACTCAAGTTCTGATCGCACTGGTCGTGGCTCTCATTCCGGGAGTCTTGGCGTTTCGGTTAGCAACTGAGCTTTATAAGTAGGTTCCAACCGTCGGGATCTATTTCACCAGCAGGAAACAGCCCTTAGAGCCAAACTGGCAAACTGCAAAAAGAAAACTGTAAATCTAGTGATCATTTTGCAATTTGGCAAGTACACTATCTAGGCAAGTTTCCTGCTCTCAAACGGGTTCTTCCCGCAGGCTTGGAAGCTACTAAAAGCACAAGAAAAGTGAGTGTTAGACCGAATCAAACGCAAGTTATTTTCCGGATTTGACCCCTTATTTTTCGGTTGCGATCGAGCTTAGTTCACTTGTTCGTCTTGATTTTGGGTTCCAAATTTGCAATCTTGGGTTAGCTCTACCGAATAATAATTAGTCATTTTACTAATTACAGTTCCAAATTCTTCGTTTGCAAGACGTGAAGGATTTTGATCCGGTTCTGTTCCCAGTTGCACATCGTCACACTTTGAATTGAGTGAACGGCTTGTGCTTGAGTCACTTTTTCCGCTGTCGCGCCGTATGAACCCATGAATGCACTTCCTCTACCCCCGCCGCCTGAATCTCCAAAACCTCGCCGCTCTCGCGCTCAGAACCCATCGCGCCGCCCCCGTCCGCAGCACGATCGT
>DATJEM010000443.1:0-3032 GCA_035496615.1 Leptolyngbya sp. | reverse complement strand
GACAAATCGCACCAAGTTAATCCAAACAAAGCTTGTAGCAAATATAGCGCCCGTGCGGGTTCCGTATCGTTTCAGGCTCAGTCACAAAATTGATACCCGCTCACTTGATCGTATTTTGCGTTGAGTGGCAAATATCTCTATCGTTTGATGTATCGTTTGATGATCGCTTTGCGGCATTACTGCACCTTTACTGAAAAACGCCACAAATGTAACGGTTCGCAACGTATAATTAGAACGAAATGTCGATCACAAAGCAGGTACACACACTAAATGCGAGTAGCGATCGCCGGGGGCGGCTTGGCAGGACTATCCTGCGCGAAATATTTAGTCGATGCTGGACACACGCCGATCGTGTTAGAAAGCCGAGATGTCTTAGGCGGTTTGGTGGCAGCGTGGCAGGACGAAGACGGCGACTGGTACGAAACCGGACTCCATGCTTTCTTTGGGGCTTATCCGAATATGCTGCAACTGATGGGAGAATTGGACATTCTCGATCGACTTCAGTGGAAAGAACACGCGCTGATTTTTAATCAACCAGAGAAACCTGAAACCTATTCTTATTTCAAAGTCCCTGACATCCCCGCTCCGTTTAATGTCATCGCCTCGATCCTGAAGAACAACGATATGTTGACTTGGGAACAGAAGATTCGCTTCGCGATCGGACTTTGGCCCGGTGTGTTGCGCGGTCAGAAATACGTTGAAGACATGGACAAGTACAGCCTGCTTGAATGGCTAGAACGTCAAGGAATCGGGGAGCGGGTGAGTTCCGATATTTTTATCGCGGCATCAAAAGCGCTAACGTTCATTAATCCGGATGAAGTCTCTGCAACGATTATTTTGACGGCGCTGAATAAATTCTTACAAGAGCGTTACGGCTCGAAGATTGCTTTTCTGGATGGTTCTCCAACGGAGCGATTATGTCAGCCGATCGTCGATCACATCGTTGCCCATGGGGGTGAAGTTCACCTGAAAAAACCGCTGAAGCAAATTTTGCTAAACGAAGATAACACGGTGAAAGGCTTGCTGATTCGTGGAGTCGATGGCGCAGCGGATGAAGTGATCACCGCCGATCGCTATGTTTCGGCAATGTCCGTTGATGTGATGAAAGTGCTGATGCCGCAACCCTGGAAAGAAATGGCATTTTTCCAAAAGCTCGAAGGGTTAGAAGGCGTTCCGGTGATCAACTTGCATCTCTGGTTCGATCGCAAGCTCACCGACATTGATCAGCTTTTGTTCTCTCGCTCGGACTTACTCAGCGTCTATGCCGATATGAGCATTACCTGCAAAGCATACGAAGACCCCGATCGCTCAATGCTAGAATTTGTGCTGGCTCCCGCCAAAGACTGGATCGATAAATCTGATGCAGAAATTATCGCCGCCACGATGATCGAACTAGAGCGTTTGTTCCCGCAGCATTTGACGGGCGAAAATCCTGCTCAACTTCGCAAATACAAAGTGGTGAAAACGCCGCGATCGGTCTATACGTCTTCTCCCGGAAGGCAAGCATACCGTCCGGATCAAGCCACACCGATTGAAAATTTCTACCTTTCGGGGAGTTACACGATGCAACAGTATTTAGGGAGTATGGAAGGAGCCGTGCTTTCTGGTAAGCTGACAGCGCAGGCAATTACGAACGCGCCTGTCCCTACCTCGACTGAGCCGAAACGTTTAGTCAGCAGTAGCAATTAGCGCTTTGTCAACCTTTCCATCTGTCTTACGAATGCTGCAATTGCCCGAACAACCTCCTTCTTATCTCCGATCGCTAGTCTCTGTCGATGAGGCTTACGAACAGTGCCGCCAACTGATGGAACACTTTACCAAGTCTTTCTATTTGGCGACGCTGTTGTTTCCGCCCGAAAAGCGACGGGCAATTTGGGCAATCTACGTTTGGTGTCGTCGCACCGATGAACTCGTAGACGGCTTCAACGGCAAACAGGCGACCGATGAGACGCTAGATCACTGGGAAAGTCGGTTAGAAAAAATTTTTGCGGGCTATCCCGAAGACGATTTCGATGTGGCGCTTGTGGATACAGTGGAGCGGTTCCCGATCGAAATCCAACCGTTCCGCGACATGATCGCCGGACAGCGGATGGATCTCTACCGCAGTCGCTATGAGACGTTTGAAGAACTTTATTTATATTGCTATCGGGTTGCGAGTACGGTTGGGCTGATGTCTACTTCGGTAATGGGACTGGCGGAACCGAATACCACTGCCCCCTGGTATCGTCCTGAGCCGGACTACTCGCCTTTAGAGGATGCGATCTCGCTAGGGGTGGCGAAACAATTAACCAATATTCTGCGCGATGTGGGCGAAGATGCGCGGCGCGGTCGAATTTATCTGCCGCTTGAGGATTTAGCACGATTCGACTATACCGAAGAAGATTTGCTTAAAGGGGTGAACGACGATCGCTGGAAAGCTCTGATGCAGTTTCAAATTCAAAGAGCGCGTCAGTTTTATGCCCAAGCCGAACGCGGGATCGGAGCGCTGAATGAAGATGCCCGATGGCCCGTTTGGTCAGCGCTGATGTTGTATAGCCGAATTTTGAACGCGATCGAGAACAATGACTACGACAATTTTAATCGACGAGCGTATGTGCCAGGAGCGCGGAAAATGACGCTGTTGCCAATTTCATGGCTGAGAGCGAAAGTGCTGTAGTTTAATCAAATCCCGCAGAGGCAAGGACGATTCTATGGGACTTGACCACATCAGTTGCAAAACATCAGTGACAAAACTACGATCGTGCCCTTTCCGGCAGAGGTCTTCCTTTCGGCTCCGGCAGCGGACGACGCTCATACGGCAACGGAATGTATTGCACTGAAGGGCGACCCCCTTGAGGCTGCGGATAAAGCTCCATCAGATCATAAATCTCGCGATCGAGTCCTGCGGTAATCGGTAATCCCAGTTCTGTCGCTTCCTCAACCGTGATCGGATAGTCATGCGTTACCTTACCCGTGGTTAGCGCATCGATCACAGCTTCAATTTTCTCTGGTGCAATTTTTTGATGCGGAACCGTATCTTCAAGTAAGGTTCG
>DATJEM010000442.1:0-6847 GCA_035496615.1 Leptolyngbya sp. | reverse complement strand
ATCGAATAAACCCAACTCGGGTAATGGTTCCACCCGGTCGGATTCTTTGCCAGTTTGAATTGTTGGCTGTGATCGTTGTCGCATCAGTGGTATAGACCACTTCCCAGCCTGTAGGCACGATCGGGGTTGCACTGCTCAAGACCGTCCCTTGCGGAATCGCATCAGAAATCAAGACCTGGTTCTCAGGCGCATTGCTGATCTTAATTGCGGTTGGGTTCAGATCTGAGGCTGCTAGACCCGTTGGTGGAGGAGTCGGATTGTCAACTCGCAAAGCTAACCCATAGGTCAGCGTATCATCGGTTAAAACATTGGCTGTTCCATTATTGTTGTAGCTAGAAACCGCTTTCAGAACTGCTGCAAAGGCTTGTAATCTAGCATTAACAGTAATCGTGCTACTAGTCGCCATGGCTTCATTGACTTGGGTGAGAACCCCTGGAGTTTCACCCGCGACCGTATCAGGGTTATCCACGGTATAAACGTCTTTCGTACTGATGTTGTTTCCGCGATCGACGTTCTGAGCATTCGGTGTTGCCGTCTCTCCAAGCGCAACCGTTGTATTAGCATTCGCGGGAGCAGATGGACTCACCTTGATCGGGACTCGAACTGTAACGGTTCCAACCTTAGAAGCTCCACCCGGAGCAACCGCGATCGAGCCTGGAGGAATCCCAAGAAGGTTTCCAGTCGTATCGCCATTTGTCGGAACATCTTTGGGAGTAGGGAGAACCGTTCCATCGACCGCCACGATTTGCAACTGACCGTTGATCGAGAAGTTTGTCCCATCCACAAGGGTTGCTGTACCAGGAATAAAGAACTGTGTCGGGTCATTACCCACGTTGCTGATGACAAAATCGACTGTCAGCGTATCCCCCGCATTCGGCATTGCGTTGGTGGGAGCATTAACAGTGATGTTAATCCCTGGAACTTCTGCAACTTTAACGGTGACGGTGTTGGAAGTTGCATTGTAAGTGGTTGTGCCATCAGAGTAGGTGGCAGTTGCAGTATTGCTAATCGTTGTGCCAGCAGTAGTAGACTGGGCGATCGCGGATTGGATTCCAGAAAGGCTACCGCTAATCACAAGAGTCGCTGCTAAAAGCTGATGAGTCGTTCTTTTCATGCCGGGATACGAGGTAAAGACAGGGAAATTGCCATGCGAAATTTGACCCCACTGATAGATAGAGAGTGAAGCTTGATCGAATTTGGAAGGACGAATGAATCTCAGACCGTTAAGCACAGAGAATGAATGTGCTGAACGATGCGATCGACAACACAGATCCAAACAGACCGGGAAACATAGAGTGGGAAGCCAGAAAAGATGTCAGTGATCTCGCTAAAAATTTGGGCTGAAGCTCAATTTGAGTTTCCACAACTGATCAACTCTAGATCTACCAAATCTATGTCTATAGATAGAACTTTCCCCAGGTATGAGCTTCTTTATCAATTGATGGAAAAATTCCGTTGAACTACTGAGGGGAAACATTCATGCCTTAAGCTAAATCGCGTTAGTTTCAATGCGCTTGTCGGAAATACTTTGTGATCGATGCGGCGCAAGAGATGATGCTGTCACTGCGCAAATTCGATCGTGAAAGCAGCCGAAACAATCACGCTCCGACTGCAATTTATTGCGACTACCTGCGATGAATCAATGAAGCGTTCGATCGAGATTATTTATTAAACGGATCATGCTCAGTGAGAATTCGCTCTAGTTTCGCTTCATCCACCCGCGAGACAATCCGCTTTGATTCGTGCATATCCCGTGTCGTTTTTGCCACACTCAACGTCGATGCCACCGTGAAAATCGTTCCCATCCCGATGTAGCCTTTCACCCAACCATCCACAGGCAAATAGCAAATCCCGATCGTCGTCGCCGTCAGCGAAATCGCAAACGATGCCCAAGCCTGAAAAATCCAAGCGCTACTATGAGCTTGCGTCGAGGAATCATATTTCTGCATTTTCGTCTCCAAAGCAATCAGTCGTGATAGCCCAAACCGTAACGCTGCTTCTGAATGTAGGGAATCAAAAATAGACACTCTCAGAGTCGTCCTGTTTTTGGTCAAATCATTCCGTAAAACATGAAGAAAATGACTCTAATATCAACGAACTGTGACGAGATAGTAAAAAATCCCAAATTCAGTTACAATTTGTCACAAATTTACGACTGGGCTCACTAAACTTGAGTAGAGATTGAGCAGTGTTGAACGAACAGCGAGGAACCGAGAGAGAGGAACCGAGAGAGATGAGTTAATGTATGACATCCATCATTTGGTTCGGATTTGCCCGTTTCGCGTGCGATCGACTGATTTTACCCACCCATCTTTGCCCACCCACATAAGTATCATTGACACCCTATGGAATCTGTGACAAAACCGCCAAAGCATCGTGTCGTTATCGTCGGAGGTGGATTTGGGGGATTATATGCTGCTCAAAGCCTCAACCGCTCTGATGTTGATGTCACCCTCATCGACAAACGCAATTTTCACCTCTTTCAGCCACTGCTCTATCAAGTCGCCACTGGAACCCTTTCGCCTGCGGATATTTCTTCGCCGTTGCGCTCCATTCTCAGCCGCCAGAAAAACGCCAAAGTGTTGCTCGAAGCCGCGACCGATATCGATCCCGAAACTCAGCACGTCAAAACCAGCCGGGGAGAAATTCCCTACGATACCTTGATTGTCGCCACCGGAGTCAGTCACCACTACTTCGGCAACGATCAGTGGAAAGAGGACGCACCGGGACTCAAAACGGTCGAAGACGCGATCGAAATGCGCCGTCGAATCTTCCTCGCGTTTGAGGCAGCCGAAAAAGAAACCGATCCCGTCAAGCGCAAAGCGTTGCTCACCTTCGTGGTCGTTGGTGCAGGTCCGACGGGGGTTGAGTTGGCAGGCGCGATCGCGGAACTGGCAAACAACACGCTAAAACACGATTTTCGCAGTATTGACACTACCGAAACCCAGATTTTATTAGTCGAAGGACTCGATCGCGTGCTGCCTCCTTATCCGGCTGATTTGTCGGAGAAAGCGGCGGCATCTTTGACGAAGCTGGGGGTCACGGTAAGGACGAAAACCAAAGTGACACAAATCAACGGCGAAACCTTGACGCTGGAATACGACGACAAAAGCGAAACCATTTCGGCAAAAACGATTCTCTGGGCGGCAGGAGTGAAAGCTTCCAAAGTCGGTCGCGTGATTTCTGATCGCACCGGTGCGGCGCTCGATCGGGTCGGGCGGGTCATGGTCGATGCTGATCTGAGCGTTCCAAATCATCCCAATATTTTCGTCATCGGTGATTTGGCTCACTGTGTTGATTCTACGGGCAAACCTTTACCGGGTGTGGCACCTGTCGCGATGCAGGAGGGCAAGTTCGTCGCCAAATTGATCAAGGCTCGGTTAGCGGGTCGATCGATGCCGCCGTTCACGTACAACGAACTGGGTAGCCTTGCGGTGATTGGCAAAAATGCTGCCGTTGCCAATTTGGGCGGCATTCATTTGTCGGGCTTCATTGCTTGGTTTATTTGGATTGTGGCGCATATCTACTTCTTGATCGAGTTTGATAACAAACTGATGGTGATGATTCAGTGGATCTGGAGCTATATGGCTCGTGCCCGTGGAGCGCGGATTATTACCGGGAGTCACACCATGTCGTCTGATGCTCCGCCGCCGCGATCGCTGCAAGAGGAAGTCCTCAAAGTTTAACTGACATCTTGCCTCAATTTCAGTCAAGCAACCTTTGGTTAATACTCTCCGTGCTTCAAGGTGTGGGGAGTATCATTTTTTGAAAGCGGCGTTGGCTCCACAAAGCGCGATCGCAAGCAATACGATCGCGCTTTGTGCCACGGAAGTAATGATCATTGCTAGAGTAGAAGCAGGTCTTATTGTTCAGTGATTTCTCATGCCAAGTTGTCCTAACTGCACATCTGCTCAAACCGTTAAAAATGGTCGCATTCACACGGGCAAACAACGCTATAAGTGCTTGGAGTGTGGGCGACAGTTTGTCGAACAACCGACCAAGAAAGTGATTGACTCAGCCACACGAGCCTTGATTGACCGATTGTTGTTAGAGCGGATATCATTGGCGGGAATTGCTCGTGCAGCCCAGGTTTCGGAAACTTGGCTCCAACAGTACGTGAATGAAAAGTATGCAGACGTGCGGCGCGAAGTGGAGGTCACGCCTAAAAAAAGGGGAGACTAACGATTCAATGTGTGGGAATCCTTGCCTGGGGTCTACCGCCAATGCGCCATTGCTTACACCGACTTTTGGGCAGCGTATGGGGCAGTGCTACCGCACAAACGCCATCGAGCGGTTGGAAAAGAAATGGGCAAGTCTAGCTACTTTGAGCGCTTCAACAACACATTGAGGCAACGGGTGTCTCGTTGGGTGCGAAGAGCCTTGTCTTTTTCCAAATCATTAGAGAATCGCATTGGTGCGATTTGGTATTTTATCCATTCCTACCACAAATCATTACTTGTTTAGCACTACCCTTTTTTTGAGGGTGTGCTTGAGAGTGACAACTCATCGAATATCAAGAAATGTCTACAAACAAGAAGTTATTCAAACAGATATGACTTAACTTACCGTTTTTGTTGATAATGACGAATGTTAAGCCGTGACAGTCTGATATTATCGTTAATCCGCTGTTAAATTCAGCAGAAGGGTTTCAGCCTATGAAAATTCTGATTGTTGAAGACGATGACTGTATCGCAAAAACATTAGAAATGGTGCTGACCCGCGAGAACTACGCGATCGATATTGCCACGAGCGGAGAAGCTGGCTGGCGCTATGTGGAAACCTTTGCTTACGATCTGATTTTGCTGGACATTGTATTACCTCAACTTGATGGTATTGCTCTGTGTCAGCGACTACGATCGCATCACTATGCCACTCCGGTTTTATTGATCACGGCGCAAGAATCGAGCCCCGATCGCATCAGTGGCTTAGATGCGGGAGCCGATGACTATATGACCAAGCCGTTTGAATTTGCGGAATTGTTAGCGCGGATTCGCGTCTTACTTCGACGATCGCAGTCTGAAGTACTCACACAATATGTATGGGAGCATTTGCGGCTTGATCCAACCTCTTGTAAAGTCAGCTATCGCGATCAGCTATTGCATCTCACGCCGAAAGAATACCGACTGCTAGAACTATTTTTGCGCCATCCGCGTCAGGCATTTAGCCGAGGCAGAATTTTAGAGCATTTATGGGGCTGTGAAGAAAATCCTGGAGAAGATACGGTAACAGCGCATATTAAAGGTTTGCGGCATAAATTAAAGCGGGCAGGCGCACCCAGCAATCTGATCGAGACAGTGTACGGGTTGGGATATCGGCTCAGACAGATTAATGAAGCAGGTTCGACCACCCAGAATAATCCCCAGAAGAAACCGCAGAAATTTAGAATCAACGCGTCAACAGACAAAGAACAGGATATCAAAACCGCATTAAGAAAGCTGTGGAAAACGTTCCGGCAGCAGAATCAGGAGCGGATTCAGATCTTACACCGATCGATTACCGCTTTAGAAACCGGAGACTTTCAGCGAGAGCTACAAGAACAAGCCATTCTTACCGCCCACAAACTCGCGGGAACATTGGGCGTTTATGACTTGCATGAGGGATCTCGATTAGCGCTGAACATTGAAGCCTGGTTGCGATCGCGCCCAGCACTCCCAACTGCCGCCGACCTGCAACAGTTATCGAGTTGGGTAAGCCAACTTGCCGCAGAACTCCAGCGAGAACCCCCTGAAACTGAAGGCGTAGATCTTGGAAGCTGGCGGTATCCGTTGATTGTGATCGATGATCATGCAGATCTCGTCGATCGCGTGATTGAACTGGGTCGATTGCAGAATTTAACCATTCAGCGAGTGGGAGAATCTGGAGCACCGGATGCCTGGATTCTGAGCCTGCCGCTGACGGATGCGATCGAAGAAAGCCTAACGCGATTACAAACTTGGACAGAGCAAGTTCCGCCCATTTCGGTCATGGTGTTTAGCGATCGAATCAATCTACCCCTCAGAGTTCGCCTGGCTCAAATCAATGTTCATGCGATTTTTGCGGCTCTAGATGCGACCGCAATTCTTGCACTGGTACAATGGTTTCAGCGCCAAACCGATCTGCCGACCTCGCGAATTTTGCTGGTAGATGATGACCCGCAGGTTCTCACCGGAATGCGACATTTACTTGAGCCGTGGGGAGTCACTCTCACTACCTTAGAAGCAACACCGCAGTTTTGGGATACGCTAGTCGACTGTACTCCGGATCTGATTATTCTCGATGTAGAGATGCCGCATTTTAATGGCTTTGAGCTTTGTCAAGTCGTTCGGAGTGCCCCGCGCTGGAGCCAACTCCCGATCGTGCTCTTCACCATGCACAACAATCTTGAAACCTTAGAGCAAGCGATCGCGGCGGGTGCAACTCGACTACTCGATAAATCGATCGCGGCTTCCGAAGTCGTACAGTGCATCTTGAATCAGTTAGAGCGATCGCGCTTAGTTCAATCTCTGACTGCTCTTAACCAATAACCTTGCTTTTCATTGAACAGTCTAAGCGTATTGTCCTATCTCTTCTCCTTATGTCTTCCCAACGTCCTACCCCACACGATGCCACCCTTTCAGAAGCTCAACAGACAGCCTTTGCAGTGCTGCTGCATCGAATGATTAACCAAATTCGCCAATCTTTGGAACTTCCAACCATCCTCAACGCCACAGTTGCCGAAGTTCGGAATTTTTTACAGACCGATCGCGTTAAAATCTATCGCTTTGATACCAATGGATGCGGTGAAGTGGTCGCAGAAGCGATTCAAGATCAGCGCTTGCCGTCTTTGTTAAATCACTGGTTTCCCGCAGAGGATATCCCCCTCGAAGCG
>DATJEM010000441.1:0-10030 GCA_035496615.1 Leptolyngbya sp. | reverse complement strand
GACGGAAGCTCGATCGCATTGCATCCATGACGCGCGATCGCATTTCTTCGTAGCGGTTGTCATCTCCACCATATTCAAAGATGTACTGTGAACCGATGTTTGAAGTCATGATAATAATCGCGTTCTTAAAGTCCACGGTGCGACCTTGAGAATCAGTCACGCGACCATCATCGAGAATTTGTAGCATCACGTTAAATACATCTGGATGTGCTTTCTCAATTTCATCAAACAGAATCACAGAGTATGGACGACGACGCACCGATTCGGTTAGCTGACCGCCTTCTTCGTAGCCGACATATCCGGGAGGCGCACCAATCAAGCGCGACACCGAATGCTTCTCCATGTACTCCGACATATCAATCCGAATCATCGCTTCTTCGGTGTCAAATAGATAGGAAGCAAGGGCTTTTGCCAGTTCAGTTTTACCCACCCCTGTAGGACCTAAAAAGATAAAGCTAGCAGTCGGGCGATTGGGATCAGCAAGTCCGGCTCTCGATCGCTGAATCGCATCTGAAACCGCAGTCACCGCTTCATCTTGTCCAATCACTCGCTGATGTAAAACATCTTCAAGCTGCAATAGTTTTTGCATCTCAGATTCGACCAGCTTACTCACCGGAATACCTGTCCATTTAGAAATGATTTCAGCAATGTCCGCTTCGATCACTTCTTCTCGTAACAGCGATGTTCCAGAAGTTTGAGTTTGCGTCAGTCTTGATTCGGCTTCGTCAACTTGACGATTGAGTTCGTTGAGCTTGCCGTACTTGAGTTCAGCCGCTTTGTTTAGGTCGTAATCGCGCTCGGCTTGCTGAATTTCGAGGTTGACTTGATCAATTTCTTCTTTTAATTTCTGAAGATCTGTGATCACGCCTTTTTCGGCTTGCCATTGAGCATTCAAAGTGGATTGATTCTCTTTGAGATCAGCAAGTTCGCGTTCGATTCGCTCTAAACGATCGCGCGACGGGGCATCATTCTCTTTTTGCAGCGACAGCCGTTCCATTTCAAGCTGAAGAATCTTACGATCGACTTCATCCAACTCTTCCGGTTTGGAGGTAATCTCCATTTTTAGCTTGGCGGCGGCTTCGTCTACAAGATCGATCGCTTTGTCGGGCAAAAATCGATCGCTAATATATCGCGTCGAAAGCGTTGCCGCAGCGACCAATGCAGAATCAGAAATTTTCACCCCGTGGTGAACTTCATAGCGTTCTTTCAGTCCTCGCAGAATTGAGATCGTATCTTCAACCGTTGGCTGATCGACAAAGACCTGCTGAAAGCGCCGTTCGAGTGCAGCATCTTTTTCGATGTATTTGCGATATTCATCTAATGTCGTCGCCCCAATACAGCGCAACTCACCTCGCGCCAACATGGGTTTGAGCAGGTTGCCCGCATCCATCGCGCCTTGTGTCGCGCCTGCACCGACAACCGTATGGATTTCATCAATAAACAGGATAATGTTACCGCGAGAATCGGTTACTTCTTTGAGAACGGCTTTCAAGCGTTCCTCAAATTCTCCTCGGTACTTCGCCCCTGCAATCAGCGAACCCATATCTAATGAAATCAGCTTGCGATCTTTGAGCGATTGCGGTACATCGCCGCTGAGAATTCGCTGCGCCAAACCTTCCGCGATCGCAGTCTTACCGACCCCCGGTTCACCAATTAGAACCGGATTGTTCTTGGTGCGGCGCGACAAAATCTGAATCGTGCGGCGAATTTCGTCGTCTCGTCCGATCACCGGATCGAGCTTGCCTTCGCGTGCCGCCTGAGTGAGATCGCGCCCATATTTTTCGAGTGCTTCGTACTTGTTCTCTGGTGTTTGATCCGTCACTTTTTGATTACCCCGAACTTGTTCGATCGCGTTTCTCAATTTTGCTTCATCGACTCTAAATTCTGCCAGCAAGCCTTTTCCGAAGCGACTATCTTGGGCATATCCTAGAAGTAAATGTTCGATCGAAATAAAGCTATCTTCAAACTGTTGACGCGCTTCTTCGGCTCGATCGAGCAGCGTATCTACACTGCGCCCCCAGTAGACCGAACTGCCGCTTCCTGTGACTTTTGGCTGACGGCGAATAAAATCATCTGTGCGATCGCGCACTCGATCAACGGGCACTGCCAGCTTGTTGAAAATACTGATCGCCAAGCCATCTTGCTCTAAGAGCGCTTTCATCAGATGCTCGGTTTCGATCTGTTGCTGTTGTGCCTGTTTGACAATCTCTTGAGTGCGGATAATCGCTTCCCAAACTTTCTCGGTAAATTTTTCTGAATTGGTTGGCTGCATCGCGTCCCCTCTTGTCTCTTATCGATCGTGATATCGCTATTGTAGAGAAGCGATCGGGTTGGGTGAGATCGGAGTACCGTCCTTTTGTGATGTCGATCGCCGTAAGGACTGAAGATGGAGGGCAGTTTGCCCATGCGCGAGCGAATCCGCTTGATGTGATCCTGACTCGCGATCTTCAGGATTTCGCTGGAGTTCCTTTACTTGTCTGGTCGATCGCTGATCTAAGAATACGACTTTCGTAAGTTCAGTTGCTTCTTCAGCTACCAAATTGTTGTTTTGCTTGATTGTAGATCTCAGGAGTGATTTGAGTTGCGCCCATTTCTTGAGCAAATTTTTCAATTTTCTTCCGGGCGGCGGGACGAACAAAGAAGGGAATTTCTTTGAGCTTTGCTTCGGCTTCGGGTGTCCATTCGATCGAGCTACTCATCTCTTTTTTGGGGGTATAAACTATCTTGTTAATTTTAGCGGTTGTCGATCTGAAGTCCTAGAAATTACGGGATCGATGTCAAAGGATCAAGCCTGAATTCAGAGAGATCACTTAACGAGATCAAAACCACGTAGGGAAATCTGGCTAGGAACGCCCTAGACCAGAGTGCAATGTCTAAGCTCTTAGTTAGTCAATATCACGCAGAACTCGATCGCATCATTCAGTATGGTGGCTCAAAAAAAGAAACGAGCATTCGCAATGCGTTTGAGCGCCTGTTAAACGAGTATTGTAAGCCGCGGGATTTTTTGCTGATTCCGGAGTTGGAGTATCGGACAAAACAGGGGAAGCTGGTGCGTCCGGATGGAACGGTGAAGGATGCGCTGCGGTTGGATTGGGGGTATTGGGAGAGTAAGGATCAGTATGATTCGATCGATCAAGAAATTGAGAAAAAGTTAGACAAGGGTTATCCGAATGACAATATTTTGTTTGAGGATTCGCAGACTGCGGTATTGATCCAGGCGGGACATGAGGTGGCGCGGATCTCGATGCGGGATACGACTGACCTCGATCGCGTGTTGTCGGCGTTTACGAATTATGTGCGCCCGGAGGTGAAGGATTTTCGGGAGGCGATTCGGACGTTTAAGCAGGATTTGCCGACGATGTTGGAGACGTTGCGATCGATGCTTCAGACGCAAGAGCGATCGAATTTGGCGTTTTGTGAGCGAAGAAATCGATTTTGGGAGGTGTGTAAGGAGTCGATTAATCCGGAGGTGTCGCTGTTTGATGTGCAGGAGATGTTGATTCAGCACATTTTGACGGAGGATATTTTTCTCAATATTTTTAATGAGTCGCAGTTTCATCGGGAAAATAATATTGCGCGGGAACTGCATGAGATTGTGCAGACGTTTTTTACGGGGGCAACTCGGAAGAATGTGTTGAGTACGATCGAGCGGTATTATGCGGTGATTCGACGGACGGCGGCGAATATTTATAATCATCATGAGAAGCAAAAGTTTCTCAAGGTGATTTATGAGAATTTCTACAAGGCTTACAATCCAAAAGCGGCGGATAAGCTGGGAATTGTGTATACGCCGAATGAAATTGTGCGCTTTATGATCGAAAGTGCTGATTATTTGACGCACAAACATTTTGGCAAACTTTTGGCTGATCCGGGGGTTGAGATTCTCGATCCGGCAACTGGAACTGGAACATTTATTACAGAGCTAATCGAGTATTTGCCGAAGGATAAACTGGAGCATAAGTATAAAAATGAGATTCACTGTAATGATGTGGCAATTTTGCCCTATTACATTGCGAATCTGAACATTGAGTTTACTTATTCTCAGAAGATGGGACGGTATGAGGAGTTTTCTAATATTTGTCTGGTTGATACTTTGGATCACACGACTTTTGAAGGAAAGCAAGGCGATTTATTCTCGTTGAGCATTGAGAATACTGAAAGAATTAAGCGCCAGAATGAGAAAGAAGTAACTTTGATCATTGGCAATCCTCCTTACAATGCAAAGCAGGAGAACTTTAATCAAAACAATGCGAATCGATCGTACAAGGAAATTGATAAGCGAATTAAGGAAACTTACGTTAAGCAGGGAACTGCACAGAATCAGATCGTTTTATACGATATGTATGTTCGCTTTGTGCGTTGGGCAAGCGATCGCGTTGGCAAAAATGGAGTTATTGCTCTTGCAATGAATCGGTCATTTATTGATTCAAGGGCGTTTGATGGCTTCCGAAAATGTCTTGAGGAGGAATTCGATTACATTTATATGATTGATACTAAGTCAGACGTTCGTACTAATCCAAAAATCTCTGGAACAAAGCACAACGTTTTTGAAATTCAAACAGGAGTAGCAATCGCGTTTTTTGTCAAGACTTCAAAAAGTAGTAAGTAGTGACCTAAATCATATGCAGTAAACACCCCTATCACAGCAACATTTCGAGCATTAGACTTTAATCAGAAGATGGTTTAAAGTCTATACGAAATGCAGAATCTTCTTAGTGAAAACAATCGCAAATCTCGAATTTTTTACTTCTCTCTCAAAGATGAACAGATAAGAGACGAGAAAATTAGATGGTTTTCAAGTGCAAAATTTGATTCAATTCCTTTTGAGCATATTGCACCAGATCAAAAGAGAAACTGGATCAATTTAACTAACAATGATTTTGATCGTCTGGTTCCTTTAGTTGATAAGGATGTCAAAGCGGGTAAGTCTGAAGCAGCTATTTTTCAGCTTTTTTCTTCAGGTGTTAAAACCCAACGGGATGAGTGGGTTTATGGTTTCTCTAAAGAGCATCTTAGCGATCGTATGAAGTACTTTGTTGATGTCTATGAACATAAGCGTAAAACTTCAGAAGCGATCGATTTAGATATTAAATGGGATCAAGAACTGATCAGTTATCTCGATCGTGGTATAAGCAAAAAGTTTGAAGAGGCTTGTATTCAATCTAGCCTCTATAGACCATTCACAAAAATGTGCCTTTACTTTGATAAGCACTTCAACGGAAGAACTTATCAGTGGTTCAACATCTTAAAAGAAGATAAGCAGAATCGATTCATTTCTTTGCCCGGAATTGGTTCATCAAAGCCCTTTCAATGCTTATCGACAAATGAAGTCACTTGTCTTGACTTTCTCGAAAAAACTCAATGTCTTCCGCTCTACCGCTACGACGAAGACGGAAACCGCATCGACAACATCACTGATTGGGGTTTACAACAGTTTCAGCAACACTACAGCGACACTACCATCACCAAAGAAAACATCTTTCACTACACCTACGCCGTTCTGCACAATCCTGACTATCGCAGCAAATACGAACTCAACCTCAAACGCGAATTTCCCCGCCTCCCCTTCTACCCAGACTTCGATCGATGGGTCAACTGGGGCAAACAACTCATGAATCTGCACATCAACTACGAAACCGTCGAACCCTTCGGACTAGAACTCGTCGAAATCAAAACCACCAAAACCAACCCCAAAGCGAAGCTAAAAGCCGACAAAACCACAGGCACAATTTATCTAGACGACAGCACCCAACTCGAAGGCATCCCCACCGAAGCCTGGAACTATAAACTCGGCAACCGCTCCGCCCTCGAATGGATACTCGACCAATACAAAGAAAAGAAACCCAAAGACCCCACGATCGCCGCCAAATTCAACACCTACCGATTCGCAGACTACAAAGACCAAGTCATCGATCTCCTTCAGCGGGTCTGCACCGTCAGCATCGAAACCCTCAAAATCATCGAACAACTAAAACAAGCCAATACAGCACCCGCCACCCCGGCACAAACCAAGCCGCACAAACAGCCGTAATACCACTATCGATTTAGAAAATAGCGCAAAGCTTACGAGTGTCGATCGCCCAATCCGCTGAACTTTAAGCCTTGTTTGATGAAGGAGCGATCGCACCCCTCTAATTCGATTCTGCCAATACCGCTTGCAATCGGCTGCGAAACTCTCCTTTCGGATGCCCACCTTTCACCTCGCCCAAAATTTTGAAATCTTCCTCTGGCGAATCGCAAATCAGGTACGTGGGCCATCCCATCTCTGCTTTATCAGGATATTGACTGAGCAAAATCTTGCGATACTTGCGGTAGGTCGCGGTATCTTGCATTTTCACATCAACAAACTGCAACCCCAACTCTTCCGTCACTTTTTGATCGTAAAACGACATTTTGTGGCAAATTCCGCAATCTTCAGACGAAAACTTAATTACTGCACGAGTCATACTGAAATCAATGTTTGAATACGGTTTCAGCGTAAAAGATTTTGGCTCGATCGCGCCAATTTCGTAAAACTCTGTTAGATAGCGCGATCGCTCTCAACCAGCGATAATAAACTATTAATAAATATTGCAGAGTGAATCTTATGTTACTTCGTCGAATTCCATTAGGCGCATTGTGTTTGTACGGAGGAACCGTGATTACGATCGTTGGCTTTACCGCCTACGCCCTAAACTATGCCGCCCTGAATATGATCGGATTCTTCTACGGAATTCCCTTGCTTTTAGGCGGCGTTGCGCTCAAAATCACCGAACTGCGTCCCGTCCCGCTCAGTGTTCCAACTCCTCCAGAAGTAGAAGCCCTCAAAGCCGACCAAGCGACCGACACGCAAAAACAAGTATTCGATGACATCACCCGGTTTCGCTACGGACAAGAGGCACATCTCGACAGCACCTTAAAAGCGTTGGGACTCAGCCCCAGCGACGGCGATCGACCAACAATCATTGGGATTCGAGAAGAAAACGTCGATGGCGCTTACGCAATGGTGCTGGAATTCGATTCGCCCTTCATTACGCTGGAAACTTGGCAGAAAAAAGTTGAAAAAATGACGGCATTTTTTGGTCCTGGGGTTCGGGTCGAAGTAACCCAGCCAGAAGACGAACGAATTGATTTGTCGATCGTTGCCACTCCAGCCGTGACTGCAACCGTTTAAAAACTTGGTTTTCCGAATCTTTTCTTGAGTGCGTTATCTCTGTAGATGACGCACTTTTTTGTGCCCTCGATCAAGCGCCCTGTCCCAAACGATTTAAGCGAATGAACTCATCCTTAGCGAAGTCGAAGATCAATTTGGGATGCGACAGGTTTCAAACGATCGCGCATTCTTCTCGGAGGGTAGGATTGTTCAACAATCAACGAAAAAGCCGCCCAAAATCGAACGGCTTTTGATCATTCAGAGGCTTAAATCTAAGCTGAAACTGCTGCGATCGGATAAACGCTCACTTTCTTCCGAGTCTTGCCCATCCGCTCAAACTTCACTTCGCCTTCGATCAGCGCAAACAGCGTGTCATCACTGCCGCGACCGACATTATTTCCTGGATGTACCTTTGTGCCACGCTGACGGATCAAGATATTGCCAGCTTTGACCGTTTGACCCCCGTAACGCTTCACGCCCAAACGTTGAGCATTAGAATCGCGCCCGTTGCGAGTACTGCCTGTCCCTTTCTTGTGAGCCATAATTCCCTCTAATATATTCTCGTGAAATTAACCGCGGGGCGAGTCTTTCGTGTCGATCGTCGATCCACCCATACTAATCGAATCCACCATGATTCGGGTGAGTTCTTGACGATGACCGCGCTTTTTGCGGGTTTTCTTTTTCGGTTGCATCTTGTAGACAATCACTTTGCGTCCGCGCATATGACGCAAGACGGTCGCTTGCACGGTTGCACCTTCAACCACAGGCGCACCAATGTTCACCTCGCCTTCGTTGCTCACGTACAGAACGCGATCGATTTCAAGCTGCGAATCTACTTCTCCCACAAGGCGATTGACATCATAAAAGCGACTCGGTTCAACCCGAATCTGCTGCCCTGCGATCTCGATAATTGCGTAAGCCATGAGTTTTTCCTGAGTAAGCGCCGTACAGGTCGCGATCGCGAGTCGCCGTTGGAAATACCTGATCCGAGCAAAAATAATTTGATAGCCAGCTATCTAGTATGCAAAATGTAATGCAATTGTGTCAAGTCGATTTTTGATCACGAACCAACCGAATTGAGAGCGGTCGCGTTACAATAATGTGCTGCCTTCAGTCAACTCCCCCAAAATTATGTCACTGCCGATCGTTGCAATTATTGGTCGCCCGAATGTGGGCAAGTCTACGCTGGTCAACCGCTTGGCACAGGTGCAGGATGCTATCGTGTTTGATGAACCGGGTGTGACCCGCGATCGCACGTACAAAAAAGCATTTTGGCGCGATCGAGATTTCGTAGTAGTCGATACGGGCGGACTGGTGTTTGACGACGATACCGAATTTTTGCCGCTGATTCGAGAACAAGCCATGGCAGCGCTGGCGGAGTCGAAAGCAGCAGTTTTCGTTGTAGATGGTCAGTCGGGATTGACGCAAGCGGATGAAGAGATTGCTCAATTCCTTCGTCAGCAGCCTGTTCCGGTTGTGATTGCGGTGAATAAATGTGAGTCGCTCGATCAAGGGTTAGTCCAGGCAGCAGAATTTTGGGAGTTGGGGCTGGGTGAGCCTTTCGCCGTTTCGAGTATTCATGGCAGCGGCACCGGGGATATGCTCGATCGCTTAGTTGATCATCTCCCGTCTACCGATGCAACTGAGGATGATCCTGAAATTAAAGTCGCGATCGCAGGTCGTCCGAATGTCGGAAAATCCAGTCTACTCAATGCGTTTGTCGGCGAAAATCGCTCGATCGTCAGTCCGATTTCTGGTACGACCAGAGACGCGATCGATATGGTGGTCGAACGCAACGAGAAAACTTACCGATTAATCGATACTGCTGGAATTCGCAAGAAAAAGAACGTTGAATATGGTCCTGAATTCTTCGGCATCAATCGGGCGTTTAAGGCGATCGATCGGTCTGATGTCGTTCTGTTGGTCATTGATGCCTTAGATGGGGTGACTGAACAAGATCAAAAACTGGCAGGGCGCATTGAAGATGAAGGGCGCGGCTGTGTCGTGATCGTGAATAAATGGGACGCGATCGAAAAAGATTCTCATACCATTTACGACTACGAAGATCAGATTCGCGATCGGCTGCACTTTGTCGAATGGGCAGAAAGCATTTTTATCAGCGCTCAAACTGGGCAACGGGTTGAAAAGATTTTTGAACTCGTCGATCGCGCCGCTGAACAACATAAGCGTCGCGTGACAACATCGGTGATCAACGAAGTGCTAGAAGATGCGATGTCCTGGCACTCACCGCCCACAACTCGACAAGGAAAACAAGGAAAGATCTACTACGGAACTCAGGTAAGTACTGCCCCACCGACGATCGCGCTATTCGTCAACGATCCGCATTTATTTAATGACAACTATCGCCGTTATATCGATCGTAAGTTCCGAGAATCGCTAGGATTTCAGGGAACGCCGTTGCGCCTACTTTGGCGCGGCAAGAAAGTGCGGGAAGTCGAACGCGGCAACAGTGCGAATCGAGCAACAAAGGTTTAAGGCTGATGGATTTACTGCGATCGCTGCCTTTGGGTCTGTATCTAGAGCAACCGATTACCTGGATGCACCGACTTGATCCACGGGTGAAGTTAGCGTGGTTGATGAGTTTCTTAGCCATGCCAGTGTTGGCAACTCCAGAATGGCGACTGCTGATTGTGGGCGTGCTGTTTGGGGTAACCTTTGGGGCACGAATTCCGGCGAGAGTCTGGCGGCAACAAATGGGATGGCTGTTATTGCTGGCGATTTATGTGTTCTCGCTCGTCGCGATCGCGCCGGATGGCTTAAGCGTTGAATCCCGTCCCCGCTTGCCTGCAAACGAACTCGCATTTGTGCAACAGCCGAATACGATCCCGGAACCTGTCCCGCCTAAACCCTGGTACAATCCATTTCAAGCGACTCCCA
>DATJEM010000440.1:0-3863 GCA_035496615.1 Leptolyngbya sp. | reverse complement strand
CCAAGTTTCGGATCACGTGGCGTTAGAAGTAGGAGCGACGATCGAGCCGAATTCAACCCTAGACGAATTGATGCGGTTACCGAATTCGCCCATTTTAGAGGATGCGACTGCGGGACGATCGCGCTTGGATGTGCGGCGGGTGATTGCAATGCAGCTAGAGCAATTGGGCATTCCGTCAGAACAGATTGCGATCGCGCCTCACTGTACTTATCAAGATTCAACAAACTTCTTTTCGTACCGCCGAGACAAGCTGAAAAAAGTTCAATGGTCAGGAATTGTTAGCCGCTAGTAGTTGTAGGGATTTTTGGGTTCTGGAATCGGTTTGAGGGAATTTGCTTGCACCACAAGCTGCCGTTTTCCTGCCAACGTTTCTGTGATCATTTCTCCTTCGACTTCAAGCCAAGAATCGACTTTGTAATCCGATCGCGTTCCAGTCGTCAATTTCACGGGCAGGCTCACGGGATACACATCCGCCGCACAGCACGTAATCACAAATCGCGTCAACAAGAAATATTGATCTGGAATCTCTGGCGGCGTGACAACAAACCCTTGCAGCTTCGCTTTTTGTCCCATGTAAGCATCCGGTTCTGGATACACCTGCAACGTCCGAATCCAATCGATCAAACTCTTATCTTCGGTACGAGCAGAAGCGCGAAACGTTTGCGGCTTCACGCGCGTGAGCGTAACTGAATCATTGACTCCTCGATCGATTGCCGTCTGACTCGCAAAAGGGCGCGGCGTGATCATCAGTCCTGCGATCGCGACAACTAGCAGTAGGGCACTGCTTAACCCTGGCGGCAGGAACGTTGTATGGGGTAGCTCTCCAGCCATCGGTCGGGCGTTGCGGCTGGTTTTCCAGATCAAAAATCCTTTGACTCCGCTCACTAGCAGCAGCGAAATTCCCGCCACGATCGTCAAAATCTTGTAGTTGGGATGAATCAGCAAAAACAGTTCGCCCGTGAGCCAGAACTTCAGCAGGGCGAATCCCCAAGCTGCGATCGCGACTAAATCTAGCCACGGAACTAAAATACGCCAAGAAATTTTAGACATCACTAGCTGATATACAGATTGACGAACAAACAAAACAGAAACGTCATCAGACTTGCAATTCCAAAGATATAAAGAATTGCTCTCGGTTTGAACACCGTCAACATCAGTCCAACGCCCTTGAGATCAATCATCGGACCAAACACAAGAAATGCAACCAGCGATCCACTCGTAAAGGTTGATGCAAACGACAGAGCGAAGAATGAATCAACGGTTGAACAAATCGATACCACCGTCGCCAGTACCAGCATTGCCAGGATTGAAGTGATATTGTCCTGACCCAAACCGAGAATGATTTCTCGCGGCACGAAGGCTTGGAGCGAGGCAGCGATCGCGCTTCCCAACACCAAAATTCCGCCCAACTCCCGCATTTCCTGAATCGTATTGTCGAGCAATAATCTCAGGCGATAGTTTGCGGGTTTTGCGATCGCGCCGCCCATCGCTGCTTGAAGTTCAAACGGATCAGTAATCAAGGGTTTTGCAGACTGTCCGAGAAAGTAGGTTCCAGATTGCAGTCGCAAAGAAGCCGAAGTCGTGGGTGCGTCCATTTTGCGAGACAGATAGGCAGCAACGCTCGATTGCAGCAGCGGACGGACATCTTTCTGAACGCTAAACACCCAGCCAATCACTGTGGCAATAATGAGCGAAAATCCGATGCGGTAAAACACAATTTCTGGCTGATCGCGAAACGCTGTCCAGGTTGCCCAGAAGACGATCGGGTTAATGGTTGGAGCCGCCAGCAGAAAGCCGATCGCCACCGAAACAGGCGCACCTTGCAACAATAACCGCCGCGCTACGGGCACATTGCCACATTCACACACCGGAAAGAGAAACCCGATACAACTGCCCACAAAAGCTCCAAGAAACGGATTTTTCGGCAAGATCGCTACTAATTTGCGCTCATCTACAAAGAATTGCAGCAGTCCGGAGAACAACACCCCCAGCAGCAAAAAGGGCATCGCCTCAACCATCAAGCTCAAAAAAAGCGTAAATGCGCTGTTAATCTGGGTCATTCAGTCAGAATGCGAGGAGAATTGAAGGGATCATAGCAGGGAAGTGGGAAGCGATGAAACGTAGAGGTTAAAAGCTAGAAAGAGAAAAACTGTTATCGGTTCTCTTTTTGTAGCGTGAGATCCCATTCTCCTAAATAGCTTGCTATCTGAAGCGTCGCAAAGGATAGAAAACGGCTATTTTTGCTCAAATCTTAAAAAAGCCTCCGCAGAAATGCCAGAATTCGCCTGAAGATTTGTAAACTGTATAGTCAGGCAAGTGAATGCCATATTTTGAGGAATCGGTATGAAGCATCTGGTTACTGTGGAGCGCCTGTGTTTGACGGGTCATTCGTTGGCGCTGGCTTTTGGATTAGCAGGGTTGTTGCTGGTACTGCCCAATCCAGAATTTATCGCGGCTTTGCCCACGATCGGGCAGTCTGCTTTCGGGTGGAGCATGGCGAATGGGGGTGTGGGGTATATCCTGTTGGGCGCGGTGACGGTCGCAATTTATGCTTACCGGACGCTCGGAATGCGGCATTGGCTGACCTTTATGTTGCCTTCGATCGTTCTTTCACTCGGCAGTGAACTGCTGGGAACGAGTACAGGATTTCCGTTTGGGGCGTATGGATATTTAAGCGGATTGGGGTATAAGATTGCAGATCTGGTGCCGTTTACGATTCCGCTGTCCTGGTTTTATGTCGGGTTATGCTGCTATGTGCTGGCACGATCGGGCTTAGAAAGCTTGGGCTTGCCTATGTGGGCAAAACTGACGGGCGCGATCGCGCTCGGTTCGGTTCTATTGACGGCATGGGATTTTGTCCTCGATCCGGCGATGAGTCAAGCTTCCTATCCATTTTGGGAGTTTGGCGAAGTGGGAGAATTCTTCGGAATGCCCTATCGAAATGTTACAGGCTGGCTCGGAACGGGGGCGCTGTTTATGTTCGTCGCCTCGCTGTTTTGGGGAAAAGCATCGCTGAATTTGACTCGCGCTCAGTTGACTGTGCCGTTGATTGTGTACTTGATTAACTTTGCGTTTGGGGCAATTATCACGGTGGCGGAGCTTGATTCGCGTTACCTCATCCCTACTTCAATGAGCATTGTGCTGGGAGTTGTGCCTGCGATCGCGCTGTGGTGGATGACCAAACCGACTCAGGAGCTTGAATCTTCCTTGTCTGGAACGCTGTCACGGGATGTATCTACGGTTTCGGTTGGTGTTTCTCAGAAGTAGCAGGAAGGGATAGGGAGATGGGGCGCAAGAATTATGATTTCTGGCTGCTTATCTCTCTATCACAGTTTAACGAACCCGGAGAGAGGCTCGATCGACCACCTCTCCTGGGATAATGAATTGCTGATCACATAAAGGTTAAAGGCTTGGCGAATTTCATCCTCACGAGTTGCCTGGGTTTAATTGATTCCCAGGCTTTTGCGTTTCAAGATGTATTTTTATTTGGGTTGCTGCTGATACAGATTCCGGCGGCGGCGATTTTGCTGTCTCGATTGCTCAAAGGGGCGGTGCGTCGTCCTCCACTTCAGCCTCAGGTGCCAAAGGTGTCGTTTTTGGGTGCGGTGAGTGTGGTGGTGCCGACGCTGAACGAAGCCGATCGCATTGCTCCCTGTCTGGAAGGACTGACGCGCCAGACGTATGAAGTGAGAGAAATGACGATCGTCGATAGTCGCTCGATCGATAAAACTCCAGACTTAGTGAAAGCTGCACAAGTCACCGATTCGAGATTTCGATTGATCAATGATGATCCGCTACCTTCTGATTGGGTCGGTCGCCCGTGGGCATTGCACAATGGCTTTTTGGCAAGTTCTCCAGAGAGC
>DATJEM010000439.1:0-5647 GCA_035496615.1 Leptolyngbya sp. | reverse complement strand
ACCGCTGATGTGAAGCTTCGTCATCCATACTCACACCCAACACAGGAATGCCTTTGCTGGTGTATTCAGCGTAGTTGTCGCGGAAATTGCAAGCTTCTTTGGTGCAGCCTGGGGTATCGTCTTTTGGATAGAAATACATCACAACCGTTTGTCCGGCATAGTCCGAAAGCTTGATGGTGTTGCCGTTCGTATCTTTGACGGTAAAATCGGGGGCAGTATCGCCTACATTGAGCGGCATAGAAATAACTCCTTCAGATTAGGTTCCGCCTGAATTGTAATCTTTCTAGCGATCGGATTCGACTTAAAAACCATACAGCACTCGCAGCGACCATTCAACCACCGTAGGACTCGCCTGGTTATTGGGATTCGCAACGACGGTAATCGACGGGCTGACATTCAACCGATCGTTGAGCAACAAGCCAAAAAACGCCTCGAAATTCGTTTGCGTTGCATTTCCCAAACGATCGGAAATGAAAGGCTGCCCGATCGCCACCCCTGCTTTTGATCCAGGAATGAGAAAATTTTGAAACGTCACGCCGACCGCCCACGTTTTCGGATTGAGATCGAGATCGCGCTGCAACAACGGATTGAAGCCTTGATAGCTTCCCATTCCGACCCGCCCAAAGATACCAAACACGCCAAATCGCTGCTGAATTGCCCATTCTGCATTCAATCCAACGGCGTTGATTTGGGTTCCATTAATCGCACCGTTGGTGTACTGCAACTGCACTCGAAGCGGAATTTTCGGTAGCGCATATTCGGCTTCTACACTGGCTTGATAGCGATCGCGAAACCCTGCATTCGGGTTTGAGGCATCTGCCGCCGCATACAACGCTCGGAGGGTGAAACTGCGATCGGCTGTCCACGCGATCGCGGCTCCGGCTCCACCCAACCGATCGATTTCATTCTGCACAATTAATGGGTTATTGGCGAAAAAGCTAGAGCCAAAATTCTCTCCACTTTGATTGGCAAACTGATTGCGATCGATAAAATCACTCGGCGGAAGGTTCGATCCGATTGCCACTTCCAAATTTTCCGCTGGACGAAACGCATAATACAGTTTGCGGATCTTGAGTTGCCGATCGACCCCAACCGCGTCCAACGCGCCCCCATCTGCTAAAACGCCCGTCGTGCCGAGGAGATTTTGGCGTTCGCTCTGCACCCGCGCGATCGCGTCTCTGCCATTATTTCCCGCTTGGAGTTGGGTGACTAACCGATCGCTCCCTTGAAAGCTGGTGAATAAATTCAATCGAACCCGCGACAGCACCGTTGCATTTGCGCCCGTTCCATTTGTCAAGCCGTAATAAACTTGTCCGCCTAGCTTGGTTGTGGTAGAAAACTGCTGTCGTTCTTCAGTGGCAATCCGATTGCTAATCGTATCCACTCGCGACTGCAATCGAGACAGCGCATCGCCATAAGAGGCGATCAGTCGTCGAATCGTTTGCACATCGTCTAACAGTGTCCCGCCCGAATTTCCCGCGATTAGCTGCTGTTCAATTTTGCCTAATACCGTCGAGATTGTCGCTGCAAACTCATTTCGGCTCAAGGGACGATTGCCGCGAAAGGTACGATCTGGATACCCCGTCAGCACGCCATACCGTTCGACCAAAGATTGCACCGCTTGAAACGCCCAATCGCCCGGATGCACATCAGAGAGTTCAGAAACAGAATTCACCTGCTCCATTGGATCGTTTTCTGGATTAGCATTCTGAACTTGCGACCAGGCAGGAGCCGCCACGATCGTGATCATCAGGCTACTTAAGCCACCGATAAACCCATTCACCTGTTTCACACACTTCACTCCTCACGGGCTGCAAACTCCATAGTTATAGCAGCCCGCTCGACCCACCTGAAGATCAAGTGTTTGCGGTTGCCGCTTTCTTCTCAGATTCAGAACTTCGCGAACCGAGTTGAATCAGTTCAACTTTATATCCGTCTGGATCTTCAACAAAAGCAATTACGGTTGAACCATGCTTCATTGCGCCCGGTTGGCGAGTGACTTTGCCGCCGCGCAGGGTAATCGCGGCACAAGTTCCGTAAATGTCATCGACTCCGATCGCGATATGTCCATAAGCATCGCCCAGGTCGTAGGATTCCTTTCCCCAGTTGTAGGTTAATTCAATCACCGCTGTATCCGATTCTTCTCCGTAGCCAACGAACGCTAGAGTAAATTCGCCGCCAGGATAATCTTTCTTTCTCAAAAGCTTCATTCCCAACAAATCGCAGTAAAACTTCAGCGATTCATCTAAGTTACCTACGCGAAGCATTGTATGTAATAAACGCATTCTGTTCTCCTAATAAGCTGCGATTAATAAGCTGCGATCGACGCAATCTCAATCCGAAATGAGCCGGGATTAAAGTGCGGATTCAGCCCGCCATCATATTCAAATTTACTCAGCATCAGTTGAAACGATCGAATGTGAGTCGAAGCAATCGGTTTTGCATCCGGCACTGATTTGGCTCGAAATACCGGAATCAATTGAACAAACGGCACTTGCACAGTGATCCATTCGTTTGCCAACGTATCAAACGAGTGAGAATAGCCCGTACTATCCCAACCGTCATCATCCCGAATCAGGAACTTATAGCGATTGCCGTCTCCTTTGACGCGCAGTTCAATGCCAACAAAGGCAGTTAAATCGATCGCAGGGTCAAAGTTGCGCGTTCGGATTGAAGCAAAGCCACCAGAATTCGCAGTTGAAACTGTGCCCGAAAATACCGCGACTCCGTTTTCTAGTCGCACTCCGCTATCGCTCACGCCGCCCATGACGACATCATCCAAAGCGCCCCAAGTGTTTTGGACATCGATCGCGGGATTACCAAAATCAAACAGCACTCGGTTATCGATCGGTTGGGGGTTGGGACGAGGTTGGAACATTTTTTGCAGCCAGCTAATGACTGGAATGGCTTCAAAGTACTCTAATGTTTGCACAAATCGACCCAAATCCCATTGAGTCCGGTGTTCGCTCATAACGCATTCTCCAAAGCGAGGATTTTCTTCATTCTAATCAGTGAGATCGATCACTGAAATTTGCTCTAATAAAGAGGACGCTTTGCGATCGACAGACTCTTATGCTGAAATTATTACGCTGAAATTATTATGCTGAAATTTCATCCGCCCGGATTTGGGCAGCGATTCACCCAAACAAGCTTAGGCACGATCGCGTACTACACCCAGACTCAAGAAACTGACAAACCTCCGATTGTGTTTCTCCACAGTTTTGGCGGTGGTTCCTCAGCTTATGAATGGTCAAAAGTTTATCCAGTATTTGAACACTCGATCGCACCCGACTTACTCGGTTGGGGAGATTCAAGCCATCCCGCTAGAGACTATCGAGCAGAAGATTATGTGATGACGATCGCAGAATTCTTACAAAAAATCTCCGATCAACCCGTTACGCTCGCTGCGGCATCCTTGACGGGCGGATTTGCGGTACGTTTAGCGGTTGAGCATCCCGAACTCGTGCGATCGCTCTTTTTGGTCTGCCCTTCTGGGTTTGATGATTTTGGACAAAATGCAGGGCGACGCATTCCTTTAGACATTATCAATACACCCATTTTGGATCGAATTATCTATACGATCGGGGCAACCAATGACTTTGCGGTGCGGAATTTCTTAGAAAATTTCTTGTTTGCGAATCGCGATCGCATCACTTCCGAAATGATCAACGCTTATCTGGAATCGGCTCGAAAACCGAATGCGGACTATGCAGCTTTGTCATTTTTGCGGGGGGATTTGTATTTCGATTTATCGCTTTATTTACCCCAGTTAAATACACCAACTTCGATCGTGTGGGGAAGTCAAGCACAGTTTACGGATGTTGAATTAGGGCGACGGTTGGCAGCGGTCAATCCCCAAGCGATTCGACGGTTTCAAATTGTACCAGAATCGGGAGTTTTGGTACATTTAGAACAGCCTGCAACGGTGGCAAAACAACTAACACAATGGTTAGATCACTGGGAATAATCAGATGAAATCGCAGTGGGATTGTTTACTCGAAAATCTTGGCGTTTGGGAAGGCTCATTTACTCGCCTTTCGCCTTCAGGAGAACTGTTAGAAGATGTCCCTTCGATCGTCAGTTTTACCGAAATACATCCCACCCAAACCATGCGACAGATTGTGCGTCTATCGCCTGCAAATCAGCCAGAGAGCGAGAAAGTTCTAGAATATCGCTCTCTCGGTCGCAATACTTTGATGTTCGACAATGGCGCGTTTTCTCAAGGTTCGATTCAATTCGCTCCCGTTGCGGAATTTGGCGCAGAACTCGGTTTAATTCACGGCGATCGAAGACTCCGACTCGTACAACTCTTTGACAAACAAAGCAAACTCACCCGACTTACCTTGATTCGAGAAAAGCTAGCGAATTCAGCGACCTCCGAGCGTCCAGCCCTTCAAGTCGAAGATTTAATCGGAGAATGGCAAGGAGAGGCAACTACAATTTATCCAGATTGGCGATCGCCCGATGCTTATACCACTTCACTGAGCATTCAGCGCGAGAACGATCGCTTAAATCAAATCTTAAAATTTGGTGAAGAAAAAACGATCACATCCAGCGCTCGAATTGAAGGATCAAGCTTGAAGTTCGATCGCTCAGGAATTCAAATTTTACTGCTTCCCGATGGAGCCTCATCCAACTGCCCAGTAGAAATCCAACCCGGTCAGCCTTTCGTTTTAGAAGTTGGGTGGCTAATCCAACCTGATCTGCGCCAACGTCTCATTCGTAGCTACAGCGATAAAGGTGAATGGGTCAGTCTCACCCTCGTCACAGAACGCAAAAGCTGATCGATCGCTTAGAGTCGTTGAAGCAAACTCATTCCGTGGGTATCCGTTCCGCAAGAACTCATTAATCCATACTGAGCTTTCAGTTGTGTCACCCGTTCCGTCTCTTTCGGACTCGGTTTCCAGGGCTTGGGATTGTTATAAGCGTAAAACGTCTCCACGCCATCGATCCCCACCATTGCCGCCGCCGGAATCAACTCCTCCGCCGATCGACGATACCGCGCTGGATGCGCCAACACCGCAATCCCACCCGCTTGTTGAATCGCTCCCACCACGCGTGCCGCGCTCGCTCGATCGCCTTTGGGTGCAGTCCCTTGAAGATACGACGCGATCGCCAAATGCTCTGGGTCAAACGCAAATCCCAAAATATGCACTTCGGTTTCTAGCAGTCTTGAAGTAATCTCAGTTCCTGTCCACAACTGCGGCATTGATTGCACATCCTCAAACGCCTGCATATAGCGCTGTGCGGCTTGAAACCCTGAAATTTGATGGTGATCGGTAATCGCAAATCCCTTGAGCGAAAGGTCGATCGCTTGTTGTGCCAAATGTTCAGGTTTTAGCTGCCCATCTGAGCGGATCGTGTGCATATGAAAATTGTAGGTGAGCGGGCAACTCTCCGCTGTCAGCGATGCGAAAACTTGTCGAAGTGCGATCGCGTCTTTTGCAGCGGGTGTTGTAGCCATCGAACTGGAAGCAAGATTAACAGCCATAAATCGCCTCAATCATTACGGGCATATCACGGAACTCTCTCTAATGTAATGTACAGCTTAAACAATCGTTTCAGTATTTAACATGCAAGGGATTGAGTATGCTAATGTCATTCATCAGGTGTATCGAAAAAAAGTGGCACAATCCAGCCGAATGTG
>DATJEM010000438.1:0-3287 GCA_035496615.1 Leptolyngbya sp. | reverse complement strand
CAATTCTGGCAATTTTTGCGCTTCAGTTTGCTATGCAGTTGATTCCGGGATTGTTGAGCCAGGTTTTAGCAAGTGTTCCGGCATTTACAAGTTAGAGCTTCGATTTGTAGGGAATTTAGGCGATCGTGCAGGCTGTACGATCGCTGAATTGATGCAGAAACGTTACGATCGAAAATGAAGCGTTATATTTCTCGATCGTGGCAGAACGAATTTTAATCTGGTATCGCAATGATTTACGGATTCATGACCATGAACCTCTGATCAAAGCAATCAAGTCTGGCGCAACGGTGATTCCGGTTTATTGTTTTGAGCCGAGACAGTTTGGTCAAACCCCCTATGGGTTTCCGAAAACGGGTGCAATTCGGGCGCAGTTTCTACTAGAGAGCGTTACGGATTTGCGAGAGAACTTACGATCGCTCGGTAGTGATTTAATCATTCGGAAAGGTCAGGCAGAAGCCGTGATTCCCGCGATCGCAACAGCATTCGGAATCGAAGCAGTTTATTACTATCACGAAGTCACTTCGGAAGAAACGCAGGTTGAAACCGCATTACGCGAGGCGCTGAGTGCGATCGGCGTTTCGACCGAATCTTTTTGGGGACACACGCTGTATCACGTTGATGATTTGCCGTTTGAGATTCGAGAGATTCCAGAACTGTTTACCAACTTTCGCAAGCAGGTTGAGAAGTCATCAACGGTTTACGAACTTTTCCCGACTCCTGAAAACTTAGCGAAATTACCGGAGATTGAAACGGGCGAAATTCCAACTTTAGATGACTTGGGTTTGGAACCGCAGTCGATCGATTCGAGAGCAATGATTCCGTATCAAGGCGGTGAAACGGCAGGAAAGGCGCGACTTCAAGAATATTTTTGGCACCAAGACGCGCTTAAAGTTTATAAAGAAACACGCAACGGAATGTTGGGAGTTGATTACTCTTCAAAGTTTTCAGCCTGGTTATCTTTAGGCTGTTTGTCGCCCCGCTACATCTATTGGCAAATTCAGGAGTACGAATCGCAGCGAATTCGGAATGATTCAACCTACTGGCTGGTGTTTGAACTATTGTGGCGTGATTATTTTCGATTTATTTGTGCGAAACATGGCGATCGAATTTTTTATCGATCGGGCTTACAAGGAATTCGGATGGATTGGAAAGAAGATGTCGATCGGTTTGAACTGTGGCGCGCAGGCAAAACGGGGTTTCCGCTAGTCGATGCGAATATGCAGGAAATCGCGGCAACGGGCTTTATGTCCAATCGGGGACGGCAGAATGTTGCAAGCTTTCTCACCAAGAATCTTGGCATCAATTGGCAATGGGGCGCAGAATGGTTTGAGTCAATCTTGATTGATTACGATGTTTGTAGCAATTGGGGCAACTGGAACTATACCGCTGGTGTGGGCAACGATGCGCGAGGATTTCGGTTCTTTAACATCACAAAGCAAGCAAAAGACTACGATCCCGATGGCTTGTATGTAAAACATTGGCTGCCAGTTTTGCAAAAGATTCCAGCGGCAAAGGTGCATGAACCCTGGAAACTGTTGCCAGTTGAGCAAGAGCGGTTGGATGTGCGGATTGGGGTTGACTATCCGAATCCGATCGTTGATCTATTTAAGTCAGCCGAAGCCAACGAAAAGATCTACAACGCCGCATTTCCCCAAAGTTCTAAAGCACCGCAGAAAGAAAGAGAACGACGATCGCAGTCAAAGCCGCAGAAACGGCGATAACTCAGGGTGAATGAAGCGATTCTTAACCAGAGTCGCTCATTGGACTAGCAAGTTCGATCGATTTTGTCGCAGAATTAGAAGATTGTGAGGCACAAGGGAGTTGTTTGTGATTGGAAGAATTAGCGTTGGCGTGTTGTGCTTTGCGATCGCGTTTATCCTTGCAAGTTTGGTTGAATATTGGGTGCATCGCTTAATGCACAAGCCCTACAAACTGGGTGAGCGACATCGCGATCATCATCGTCGCAACGAAGGGCAAGGCGTAGTGTGGGAGTTCTTCGATTATCTCAAACCCACTGTTTTGATCATGGGATTGCTGTTCTTTGTGTCGATCGAAGCGGGAATCGGCTGGTTCTTGGGCGGATTATTTTATGCTGCGTTTTCGTCTTATGCTCATCAGCTACAGCATGAAAATCCAACGAAATGCTTTTGGATGAAGATGCCGGTGCATTATGTCCATCACAAATACGGAATGTGGCATCATAATTTCGGTCTGGCGGTGGATTGGTGGGATCATGTGTTCGGCACTTATAAACCTGTGGAATGGCTGACCGAGCAGGAATTGAGTCAGCCCGATCGCGGATATGCCGCCTTACGTTGGTGGTGAGTTGAGTGAGAAACGGAACGCAGGTTGTGGATAGCTTGGAGCGATTTGTGCGCGATCGAGCATAACTAGTGAGCAATCGATCGCGCGTGCTTAAAAGTCGAGTCTCCACTGATTAAAAATCGCAAGTCAGCAGTCAGAAATCGAGCATAACTTGTGAGCAATCGATCTCGCGTTCTGAGAAATCGATCGCGACTTGTGAGCCAACTAAACCGTTAAATCGCTTGACAAAGACCCTGCTGACCGCATTAGCATAGAGAAGTGATTGATTTTTATTCGCCTCAACGATCGTTACAGCAGGGTCACTGGTTCAAGCTAATTTGTGGAGCCAGTTTCCAACATCTTCCCGCCATCCGCACGTTGGCATTAGTTTATGCACTGGCTGGAGCAGATTGTATTGATGTAGCGGCAGATCCGACGATCGTTTCGACCACTCGCGCCGCCCTATCCCTCGCCAATCAGCTTGCACCGCAAGGACGCGATCGCGGCTTTTCTCCCTCGCAGCCCTGGTTGATGGTAAGCCTCAACGATGGCGAAGATCCACACTTTCGCAAAGCAGAATTTGACCCCGCAATTTGTCCTGCCGACTGCTCAAGACCTTGTGAGGCAATCTGTCCCGCCCAAGCGATCGGGCATTCCGGGGTGATCGACGATCGCTGTTATGGCTGCGGTCGCTGTGTGCCCGTTTGCCCGATCGAGCAAATCACAACGCGATCGTATGTTTACGCGCCGGACGTAATTTCGCCGATATTGCTCAATGCGGGGATAGATGCGATCGAAATTCATACCCAAGTGGGTCGCTTTGATGACTTTCGCAGACTGTGGAACTCGATTTCACCCTGGGTCGAGCGCCTCAAACTGATCGCCATTAGCTGTCCCGACGGTGAAGACTTGATTGAATACTTGCGATCGTTGTCCGACTTGATCTCTCCCTTGCCGTGTGACTTGATCTGGCAAACCGACGG
>DATJEM010000437.1:0-4132 GCA_035496615.1 Leptolyngbya sp. | reverse complement strand
TTTGATGGTCAGCGGATCAAGCCCAAACTGCTCAACCATGACTCGATTCGGCATCCATTGATGATGGATGCGGGAAGCGGCAACGGCTTTTTGAGCATCCATGTCATAGACAAGGACATTCAAAATCACTTGCAGCACGGTTGTAATAATCGTGCTGCCTCCTGGCGCACCGACTGCCATTTTGAGCTTGCCGTTTTCTGTGACGATCGTTGGAGTCATGCTGGAGAGGGGAACCTTTCGAGGCGCGATCGCATTTGCCTGACCGCCGACGAGTCCAAAGGCATTGGGCGTATTGGGAGCGCTGGCAAAATCGTCCATTTCATTGTTCAACACAATTCCAGTGCCTTTGGCAACGACACCGGAACCAAAGCCGAGATTGATCGTAAAGGTAATGCTGACTGCGTTGCGATCGCGATCGACTACATTCAAATGACTAGTTTCGGTAGACTCCTTTGATAGTCGTTGCAACACTGCCGGATCACCGGGTTTCACTTGAACGGCTGCTTTTTTCGGATCAATTTCTGCTCGTCGAATTTTGGCATAGGCAGGACTGATCAAGGCAGCCACGGGAACTTTGACAAAATCTGGATCACCAAGATACTGGGCGCGATCGGCGTAAGCAATTCGCATCGATTCGATCATTAAATGCAATGCGTCCGGGTTATGCCAGCCCATTGATTTGAGATCAGTGTCGCCAATCAAATTCAGCATCTCAAGCAAATGGACTCCTCCCGAAGAAGGCGGCGGCATCGAACAGACGCGCACTTGGCGAAAGTTGCCACACACCGGAGGTCGCCACGTTGGACGATACTGCTTCAAATCTTCCAGTGAGATCAAGCCATTGTTGGCGCTCATATCTTGCGCGATCGCTTGAGCAATTTTGCCTTGATAAAAGCTGTTGGGATCTTGCGCGATCGCGTTTAACGTTGCGGCTAATTCAGGCTGTTTGAGAATTTCACCCACTTGATAAGGTTTGCCGCTGTGGGTAAAAATCTTTCGAGCTTCGGCGTTCGGAAATTTCCGCGCTTCGGTTGCCTTAACAAACCGCTGGCTGACTGCAAAGCCCGATTCGGCAAGCGCGATCGCTGGAGCAATCACCGTTTTCCAGGGCAGCTTACCATACTGCTGCTGTGCCTGATAAAGTCCTGCGATCGTTCCGGGGGTCGCCACTGCTAAATACCCGTCGGTACTGGCATTCGGGCGCACTTTGCCCTGAGCATCCAGGTACATATTTTGCGTGGCTTTGATTGGCGCACGTTCGCGAAAATCGAGCGCTTTGGTTTCGTTTTTTTGCGCCTGATAAACCATCATAAATCCGCCGCCGCCAATTCCAGCGGAGAACGGTTCGACGACTGAAATGGCGAGTGCTGTGGCAACTGCGGCATCGATCGCGTTTCCGCCTTGTTTGAGCATTGCTAATCCCGCTTCGGATGCTAAAGGATGCGCGGATGTCACCATGCCTTGATGAGTCTGCGTTAGGTGCGGCGTTTCTGCTTGAGCGATCGAGGCTTGAAAGATCACCGCAATGCTAACTGCAACAAATCTGCGAGGAAAAACGCATTTCATTTTTAATGCCAATTTAGAAGTAATGATAATAATAATCCGATCGCCAACCAAATCAAAAAGCACGATCGCGTTAATCGAGTTGCACGGCGAATAATGTCGATCGTAATCGGTTGCAATGCTTCGCCCAAAAGTGGTTTCTGTTTCTCAACCCCACGATAATGATTGATGCCCCCGACTTGAACTCCCAAAACTGCCGCATAGACACATTCACTCCAGCCAGAATTGGGGCTAGTGTCTTTCGGTGCGTCCCGCTGACAAAGCTGCCAAACATCAAGCGGTTTACCAGAAATGAGACCAAGCGTAAACACGGTTAATCGGCAGGGAAGCCAAGTGAAAAGGTCATCTGTTTTCGCACTAAACCAGCCAAAATCGGTATAGGGAGCCTCTCGATAGCCAATCATGGAGTCAAGCGTACTAGAGGCTTTGTAGGCGATCGCCAACGGCACACTGCCAAGCGGCGTAAAGACTCCCACTAGCGCATAAAACAACGGAGCCATCACGCCATCAACCGCATTTTCGGTCACGGTTTCTAAAACGGCTCTGAGAATTTCTGCTTCCGACAAATTTTCAGTATCTCGTCCTACATAAAGCCGTAGCTGCGATCGCGCTTTCTCCAACTCTTCCAGCGATTTGATCACATCTTCAGCGGCATTCCGTAAGCTTCTTCCCGCAAAGCAACTGGCTAAAAGAATGACCGCGATCGCGCTCCCAAACGCTGGATGAATGGCGCTTGCGATCGCCATCATGCCCCAAGCGATCGCGCTGCTGATCGACATTAGCCCGATCGTCAGGATCATTCCAGCGAATCGTAGCGCCATCCGATTTTTTGTGATCCGAAATGCGATCGTTTTGAACTGGGCGATCGACCATCCCATCACCTGCACCGGATGAATCCAGCCCCACGGATCACCGATGCAAAAATCTAGCCCTGCCGCGCCGATTAAGATCCAACCTGCCTCAAACCACAAAGCTTGCTTCTTCTCCCTGGGATGCCTGCCAACTGCGTGCATCGTAGTATAAGTCTTCTAGCGAAATCCCGTATAGGGCATCCTGCATTTTTTTGTGCAGTCGATTCCATAGGCTGAATGCGACCCAATCTTCGGCTTGAGCATCATCGGGAGTATGGCGGGGGAGCGGTTCTGTGCTTTCACCGACTGCCGCAAGGATTTGTCCCAGCGAGATTTCTGATGGATGCCGCGCCAGTTGATAGCCACCTTGTGCCCCTCGAACCGAGTGAACCAGGTTTGCCCGCCGCATTTCGATCAGCAGCTTTTCTAAGTAGGGAGCGGGGAGCGCTTGTCGATCGGCGATCGCGCTGACTGAAGCAGGTCCGTACTCTGGCTGAAAACACAAATCTAGCAGTGCTTTGACGCTGTAATGCCCGCGTGTGGTCAATTTCATTCGATCAATGTTTGGCAGATTATTGTTAGGATAACAGGATGCTCGGTGTGTCGATCGTCATTCCAACTTTGAATGAAGCAGGTTGCTTAGAACGGACTCTGCGCCAACTTTCGATTCTTGATCCTCCTGCTTTAGAAGTTTTGGTTGTCGATGGGGGAAGTCAAGATGAAACCGTTGCGATCGCCAAATCTGCTGGAGTTCGAGTGTTGTGCTGCGATCGACAGGGGCGGTCTGCTCAAATGAATGCTGGAGCAAAGCGCGCGATCGGAGACCTTCTTTGCTTTCTGCATGCGGACACCTGTGTTCCGACTGATCTGATTGCCGCGATCGAACACACATTCGCTGATCCAAAGATTGCTTGTGGCGGCTTTATTTCTGTGATGACGGGCGAACAGACAACCCGGTGGGGCGTGTCGCTGCACAACTATCTAAAAACTTACTATGCGCCGCTGTTGTTTCGACCTTATCTGTTTTTCAAAGGATTGCGGTTGTTGTTTGGGGATCAGGTGATGTTCTGTCGTCGCGCTGACTTCTGGGACTGCGGCGGATTCGATGAAGCACTGCCCATTATGGAAGATGGCGATTTGTGCCTAAAATTAGTTCAAAAGGGGCAGATTCGGCAGATTAATCGAATTGTGCAAAGCTCCGATCGACGGGTGGCGCACTGGGGAGTTTGGAAAGCCACAGCGATTTATCTCTACGTTGGCATCCTCTGGGGCGTTGGCGTTTCGACACACTATCTTAAGCGGGTTTACGACGATATTCGCTGATTCAAGCTCCAATCATAGTCAAGATCAGCGATCGGGGTGGACGAGGATAGAGCAAGGTTGGATTGTGAGTAAGCTTGAATGTACTCTGGAATCGAGGGGAACACCGTGAGAAAGTCTTGCCGATACCACTTGAAGATTTTGCTGCAATAAAGCGTTTTGGTTTGGGCATCGTAGCGCACTTTATCAGAATTATTGATAAATCGGGCTGCATCGTCTTCGAGCTGCTGGAGTACATAGTCAGGGGTGTAAGCTTCATTGCGAAGAAGCGGACAACCAATCGAAGCACAGACGATCGCAAAATGAATTCGAGGTTCTTGTAAACACGATCGCAGGATTTGATTTTCGATCTGAGCCAAGCTGTAAATTTTGCCCGCGAAGGGATAGATACGCCGCTG
>DATJEM010000436.1:0-3701 GCA_035496615.1 Leptolyngbya sp. | reverse complement strand
TCCTTGTTCAATGACTAAGCGAATTTTTGTGACGGGTGCGAGTGGTTGTATTGGTCACTATCTAGTCGAGGCGCTCATTCAAGAGACTCAGCATGAGTTGTTCTTGCTGGTTCGAGATGCCAACAAACTCAAAATCGATGTCACGGCTCGGTCGGGCATTACGGTGATTGAGTCGGATTTGTGTGAGATCGAGCAACATCGATCGTTGCTGCACACGATCGACGTTGCAGTCTTAGCGGCAACGGCTTGGGGGGGAGAAGCGGTTCAGGACGTGAATATTTCGCGAACGTTGCAACTGCTCTCGATGCTGGATTCTGAGCGAATCGAACAGGTAATTTATTTTTCAACCGCAAGCATTCTCGATCGCCAAAATCAACTGCTTCCCGAAGCGTTTGAAATTGGGAATGACTATCTGCGATCGAAGTATGCGTGTTATGAAAAACTGGCAGATTCAGCGATCGCGCCCAAGATTACGAAGCTGTTCCCTACTTTTGTGATTGGGGGAGGCGATCGCTATCCTTACTCGCACGTGACGGCGGGACTGCCGGAGGTGGCAAAGTGGACAAAACTGATTCGCTTTTTCCACGCCGATGGTAGCTTTCACTTTATTCACGGACACGATATTGCTCAAGTGGTGCGGCATTTGATCGAGCATCCGCCGACTGAAAAGAATTTGGTCTTGGGCAATCAGAAAATTACGGTTAATGCAGCGATCGAAGAAATGTGCGAATACCTCGGTCTAAAGCCGTATCTGGGGATTCCGCTGCTGTGGCTAGCAGATGTGTTTATCTTCCTATTTCGGATTCAGATGGGCGAGTGGGAACGGTTTTCGCTGCGCTATCGCCACTTCACGCACCTGAACCCGATTAGCCCCGCAACCTTTGGTATGGCAAATTATTGTTCAACCATGAGCGATGTCTTGAAGTTGAGCGGCGTGAGAAGAAAAACCTAAGGGTCGCGAGAAGCGGCGATCGGGCAGAGGGCGAAACCCCTCCCATCATCAGTGATGATAGAAAGATGCCCCCCAGTCTCAAGAAGCCTATGAGATCTTGATCTAGATCAATTTGATGGCACGGAAGGTGAAAAACAACGCATAAGCAAGCCCGATCGCGCCACCAACGATCGCAAAATAACTAATCACTGCGGATGCCGTCATAAAGTTTGTCTCCTAAGATTGCTAGCGAAAGATTGCTAACAAAACTATACAGAAAAATGGAGTGCGTTGGATCGCTCGATCGCTTGATAAAATCAGCCTATTGCTATTTTTGAGAGTGGGCTATGTCGTTTGTGATTCCCGTTTCGCTACCCCAAAATGCTTACGACATTGCGATCGCGGCGATCGATGAACTTGGCGATCGACTCCAAACCCTACCCAAACTTGGGAGGAAAGCTTTAATCGTCTCAAATCCTGCAATCTTCAAACACTACGGTCAGCGAGTCACAGATTCTCTGACTCAAGCAGGTTTTACCGTTGATGCTTGCCTGCTGCCCGCGGGAGAACGTTATAAAACACCTGCAACCCTACAAAAAATTTACGATGCTGCCTTAGAAAATCGGCTAGAACGATCGTCGGTGATGGTTGCTTTAGGCGGCGGCGTAATCGGGGATATGACCGGATTTGCCGCCGCAACTTGGCTTCGAGGAATTTCTGTTGTCCAAGTCCCAACTTCTCTCTTAGCAATGGTCGATGCGGCGATCGGAGGTAAAACCGGAGTCAATCATCCCCACGGCAAAAATTTAATCGGTGCATTTCATCAGCCGCGCTTAGTATTAATTGATCCGCAGGTTCTAAAAACGCTGCCAGCACGAGAGTTTCGAGCCGCGATCGCCGAAGTAATTAAATACGGCATCATCTGGGATGCCGAACTATTTGAAACATTGGAACAAGCGCAGCGATTGGATCAGATCCGCTTCGTCGGGGATGAACTCGTGCAAACTATGTTAGTCCGATCGGCGCAGGCAAAAGCGCACGTCGTCAGCAAAGACGAGAAAGAATCGGGACTGCGGGAAATTCTCAACTATGGACACACGATCGGACACGCGATCGAAAGCCTGACAAACTATCGCAGCATCAACCACGGCGAAGGAGTCGCCATTGGCATGATGGCAGCGGGATTAATCGCAGTTGAAATGGGACTCTGGAAACAGACTGAGTGCGATCGACAAAAAGTTCTGATCGAAAAAGCAGGCTTACCGACTCAGATTCCTGAAGGAGTCGATCGAAGCGAGATTCTGCCGATGCTGCAAGCCGACAAAAAGGTGCGAGACGGAAAAGTCCGCTTTGTGCTGCCGCAGCAAATTGGAACAGCGATCGTAACGGATCAGGTTGCATCGGATGTAATTCAAACGGCGCTGAATCAGATGTAGGCTGAAGCGCTCGCTGTGCTACCATGACTATTCCGGGAAGTATGGCTACTTTCAGCCGTATCACTTTGTAATTTTTAATAGGAGTCCCCGTTTCTAGTCATGCTCAAATTGAGATTAAAGCGCTTCGGTAAAAAGCGTGAAGCCAGCTATCGGGTTGTTGTTGCCCAAAGTACCAGTCGCCGCGATGGTCGTCCCCTAGCAGAAGTTGGATTTTATAATCCCCGAACGGATGAAGTCCGGTTGGATGTGCCCGCGATTCTCGAATGGATGAAGAAAGGCGCGCAGCCCACCGAAACCGTTCGGGACATTCTTTTCAAAAACAACGTGCTTGAGCCATCAAAAGCCATGCCGCCCAAAGCTGCAAGTGTAAAAGCCGAACCTGCAACCGCCGAATCCGTCTAAGCCTGTGAAAACCGTAACCCCAGACTATGCCGGACTCATCCGGTTTCTCATCCAGCCTTTTCTAGAAACGCCGGACGCGCTGCGAGTCGATTGCGAACTGTTAGCCGGTGGATCGCGGGTATGGATTCGTTTGGCGTTTGAAGAAACAGACAAAGGGCGCGTGTTTGGGCGCGGTGGGCGTAATGTTCAGGCGATTCGGAATACGATCGGAGGCATTGCTAAAGCTGCGGGGCAGACCGTGAATTTAGATATTCATGGCAGCGGTCAGCCGCGAGAGGAAAGAGAAGACCGCCTGCCCCGCGATCGTCCACAAAGCCGCCCCTCGCCTCGTCCCGACGCACCGAAACGACCGACTCGAAACTAATTCTAAAAGGCATCTTTTCAATCGGATGCCTTTTTGTTTCGGTGAATTGCTCGACTGTTTGCATTTAAACAATCGAAGTGTTATCTTGGAGATACAAAGTACGTATCCAAACAATTTCAATTCAAACCGTACTGTTCTAGGAGAGATTCATGCTGACACTTCGTAAAGCAAACGATCGAGGACACGCCAATCATGGTTGGCTCGACTCACATCACACTTTTTCATTTGCGAACTACTACGATCCGGCTCACATGGGATTTCGCCACCTGCGCGTGATTAATGACGATCGCATTGCGGGTGGAGGTGGATTCGCGCCGCATTCTCATCGCGACATGGAAATTATTACCTATGTGCTAGAGGGCGAGCTAGAACACCAAGACAGCATGGGAAATCGCGCCGTAATTCGTCCGGGTGAAGTGCAGCGAATGACTGCCGGAACCGGGGTCACGCACAGTGAATACAATGCGTCTAAGTCCGATGCGGTTCACTTACTGCAAATCTGGATCTTGCCAGAACGATCGCAGCTTACGCCCGAATACGAGCAGAAATTCTACTCAGCCGCAGAAAA
>DATJEM010000435.1:0-3972 GCA_035496615.1 Leptolyngbya sp. | reverse complement strand
CAAATCGCCTGCGGAAATGATGTAAAGGCTGCCGGATTTTCCGCGCTCAACCGCCAAGATCATCGCTTCGGCTAAATCATCAACGTGAACAATTCCCGTGATTCTGCTGCCGCCTGCCCAAACTTTTAGCCGACCTTTGCGGAAGGCATTTAACACAGGCATAAAGTGAGGATCATCATTGCCGAAAATACCAGAGGGGAGAACACTGACGATCGAGCATTCGGTTGCTTGATCAATCAAGTGTTGAGCCTGATATTTAGTGCGATCGTAGGCGGAGGAAAAATCTTTTTGCGTCCGCTGAAATGTTTCATTGATCACCTTGCCTTGAGTGTCGCCAAAAATCCCGATCGTGCTGCAATAAATCAGCTTGGGCAAGTTCACTGCTTTAGCAACCTCTAAAACCGCGCGAGTTCCTTCCACATTGACGCGCTCCATTTCAGCCGCGTTGACAATTCCAAGTTCGACATAGGCGGCAGTGTGAAAGACAACATCAACCCCTTGCATCGCTTGAGTAAGAGCAGCCCGATCGGTAATGTCACCATACGCATAGTCAAGATGGCAATTAGACAAGCGAGAAAGATTGCTCGATTCACGAACCAAACCGACTACAGAATCACCGCGGTTTAACAATGCTTTGACTAAATGTGATCCGGTAAAGCCATTTGCTCCCGTGACTAATGCTCTCATAGCTCTTTTTCGTACATTCGATAGGTTTTGTAGATTTTACCGCCCGATGCTTCAGTGAGCTTACGCGAGGGTAAGTTGTCTTCATAGATGTATCCCAGTTCCGCCCGTTTGTACGGTTTACCTTTCTTCAGTCCACCTTGCAAACCGAGATAAATCAATCCGAGCGGAACCATTTTGCGGCGAAATTCTGGGAGTGAAACAATGTAGACCACGCGCCCTTGATCGATCTGGCGGCGATACCACAAAAACTTGAGCGTTCCAAGCCAGTCTAACTTGCCGTTGACGTGCTTTAGCGCAATATTGTAGTCCGGCAAACCCATCCAAAAGCCGATCATCTTGCCCTCGTATTCTGCGATCGGAAACACATCTGGATCAAGCAAGCTTTGCAGCGATTTGCATTGTTCTAGAAATTCGGCTTGCGATCGGGGCGTTGAACTATAGCCATGCTCAAAGGCAGTGTTAATTAGGTTATAAACATCAATACAGTCTTGCTCAAATGCCAGGTCATCCTTCACTCGCAAAGGTCGAAACGTCACGCCTGATTTGCAAGCAATTTGGTATCCTTTTTCAAATTTCGCATCTAATGGCTGATCCAATGGGAAATTATAGCTATAAGCTTCTTTGGCTGGATGCCAACCGTTGCGCTCCATGAACTCTAGATAGTAGGGCGGATTGTAAGGCATCATCATCATCGGAGGCGAATCAAAGCCATCTGCGAGAAATAGACAGTTGTTTGAAACCGCAAGATCGATCGGACCTCGAACCGTTGTCACTCCTTGCGATCGTAGCCAGCTTTCCGCCGCATCAAACAAAGCCTTCGCCACCTCAAAATCATTCACACATTCAAAAAAGCCGAAGATACCGATCGCTTTGCCTTCGCGTTCGATTAGTCGATCGTTGACCGCTGCCACAATGCGACCGATCGCCGTTCCCCGCGAAATTGCAATAAACTGTTTCAGCCTGCCGTGCTGAAAGAATGAATTATCCGGGTGAAACTTTTTTTCGACCTCGCTCCGCAAAGGGGGAACCCAGTTTGGATCTTCGGCATACACTACCCACGGAACGTTAACAAACATTCCCTGCTCAGTTGCAGACGTGATCGGAAATATTTCAAAACTCGGCATCGCCTGTTCATCCACATCGTTTAATGCTGACTATAGCAGCACCTTGTCATGTCGCGATTATTGTTTTGCGATCGTTTCAAACGGCTCCGTTCCCAAAGGACTTGGAACCCATCCCGTGATAGTTTTGCGCTGCACTAACAAAGGATCAGAATGGACGATCGGCAATCTCACTGCTGCTTGATGAATGATTTGATCGACTTCCGCATATAGCTTCGATCGTGCCGCCTGATCACTTGTTGTTCTTGCTTGATTGAGCAGTTGAATCACGCGATCGTTTTTCCAATCGCCTAAATCGGTTGTGCCGCCTGCGCCGAAGTGCGGATAGTAGAAGGTATCTGGGTCGCCATAATCGCCTGTCCAGCCCATCATAAACATCGGATAGCCCGGTTTTTTGTTGCGATCGTTCAAATACGCTGCCCAATCTTGGGTTTTGAGATTGGCACGAATTCCCACGGCTTGTAGGTCAGCCGCGAACGCTTCCGCGATCGGTTTTGGGGTAGGAAAATAAGGACGCGCCACAGGCATATACCAGAGGTCAAGCTCAAAGCCATTTGCAAAGCCTGCTTGCTTCAGTAGGTCTTTCGCTTTCTGAGGGTTGTAATCATAGTTCTGAAGCGTCGGTGAGGTTGCCCAGGCGAGCGCAGGCGGCAGAAAATGCGGCGTAGTGACGGCTGAACCTTGCCAAAAAGCTTGAACGATCGCGGGTCGGTTGATCGCATGAGCGATCGCTTGTCTCACTCTCACGTCAGAGAGTTGCTTAAAGCTCGGATTCAGAGCTAAATAACCCACATTAAACGAGGGGCGTTGACCGACGGTTAAGGATTGATCGCGTTCGATTTCGGTCTTTTGGTCGGGCGCAAGTTCGACTGTAAAATCAACCTGTCCGGCTCTGACTTGGGCAAGTCTCGCACTCGAATCTGTGACGAATCGCATCACAAGCTGATTCGATTTAGGCAAATTGGGCTTCCAATAGTTAGGATTTTTTTCGAGGGTAATACGATCGCCGCTTTGCCAGTTTTTGAACACAAAGGCACCTGTGCCGATCGCGCCGCCTGCTGGAGTGCCATAGTTTGCGCCTGCTTTTTGTATCGCTGCGGGGCTGGCAATGCCGAAATAGGCAGATGCGATCGTCGTTGGAAAAGCAGCAAACGGTTGTTTCAGCACAAATTGAAGGGTAAAAGGATCAACCACTTCAACCGCTTGAACTAACGAAGCAGATTCGCCTTTGTAGCCGCCAAAAATCTGTCCCCAAATCTCGTAGCTTTTTCCAGCATTGCGAAAGCCGTTCGGATCGTTTTTGTCCCACCAGCGATCGACGTTAAACTTCACCGCGTTCGCATCAAAATCTGTTCCATCGTGAAATTTCACGCCTTGACGCAGTTTGAACGTCCAGGTTTTGCCGTCGGGTGAAGCTTTCCAGGAGGTTGCCAAACTTGGCTCTAACTCCGTGGTTCCAGGCTTGAACTGAATCAAACGATTGTAAATTTGGTTGTGAACAATGAGCGAATTGCCATCTGTTACATTGCCGGGTTCTAGATTGGTCGGCTGTCCACTAGCCGCATAAACCAAGACACCAGAAGCAGAATTCGTTGCAGTTTGGGAAGTGCAATTGGTGACGACGATCGCCAGAGCAAACAATAATGCGATGAACGTCGATCGCCAGATTCGAGAATTTGCCATTGAGCCTGAATCGAGTTGAGTTCTCGGATCTTATCAAGTGGTGCGAACAAAACAAATTGTGTATTATAAATGTAGTATATTGGTAATCGCGAATGTGCAGGCGGCAAAATCAAGTCGCTGAACGGGGTTGATCGTTTGAGGATTGGACGTTGACCCGATCGCGTTAGGATTCATGATTCTTTACCGAAATTAGCGAATCAGTGAACAAACCAGTATGCTGATCTGATGAGCTTGTTTGAATCTTACAGTCGCAAATCGATTTTCTCACTTAGAATCCCGTTCTCGCTGGATTGAACCTCATTTGAAATCTTTGTAACTATGCAAGACTTTAACTTCAATTTCAATCAGTTCAATCAATTTAACCAAAATCAGCAGAAAGGACAGAGTTTGCTTGCGGCAGGATGGCGACCGCTGAACCGCGACTTTGATTGGAACTATTTTTTGCAGTTGGCACAAAACGATTCTGAAGAATTGAACCGTC
>DATJEM010000434.1:0-3043 GCA_035496615.1 Leptolyngbya sp. | reverse complement strand
CCTGAATCTGTATGCAGCGCTGTTAAATGCAGGAGAAAAAGTGACGTATCCGATCAAGCCCGATCGAGCGCTGTGGGTGCAAGTTGCGCGAGGAACTGCGATCGTCAATGGCGAAACGTTGACGATGGGAGATGCAGCCGCGATCGAAGCAGAACCAACTTTAGAGTTAATCGGACAAGAGAATGCTGAAATTCTAGTTTTTGATCTCGCATAGAAAAGAGCCGACACTCTTCGGATGGAAAAGTGTCGGTCTGCGAATTTCAACTTACAGATCGCGCTGAAATTCTTCCAGGGTATCTATCAAGTTGACTTGACACTGCATCGGTAGCAAGTCGAGCAAAGGCACCTCGCGCTTACCGCCGCCGAGTTTGACTGAAATGTCTTGAACAATTTTGAGAACATCTTCTTCCTGAATTGCCTTGCCGCCTGACACCAGCGGAAAAAGCTTCTCTGCTAACACGGTGTGCAAATGAGCATCATTGAGATAAAGATGCCATTTTGCAACATCAATATAGACAGATTCACCAATCTGGGCTGCCAGCGACTCGATCGTTTCTGAAGTACTAGGGGTTGCCATAAGAGTATTAAAGAATTCAACGCTTAGACCGTACTGAGTTCACCTTGCCAGAAACTCTACCGCTTGGTGGATTTTGAAGGTTTTTCTTTCGGTTTAAATCCGGTCGCTCTAGTCGTAACCGGAATCGGCTCAGAATAATCGGCGATCGCGAAGATATAAATCGCATGAGCGACCAAAACCGCTAGCCAGCCGCCCGTCATCCAAACTGACCACGACCAGTCGGCTTTCTGAAAAATCCGAAAAAACCACATCCCCGAATTGCCAGCAGCAAACAAAGCGACGTGAGTTGCAAACGTCATGCGATCGTCAAGTTGGCGAAAGTCAGGATCTTTGCGATCGGGGATTCGAGACCAGCGAGGAGGCATAGCAGAAAGTAGTAAACGAACTCTTCCATTTTGGCATCTCCTTGATCTGAACGGGTTGCTTCTCTGCTTTACACTCTGTAACAGTTGTGTTTATTGGTAACCCTCGATCGCAATTTGCAGGTTGCGCTAATGACGAAAATTTGGCGATCGCGGCAGTCAGAACGGAAGCCCAGAAAGATTTGAGCAGAGAAGAAGCTGAAATTCGGCAGCAATTGAGATCAGTAGGATTCGCGATCGAGCGCAGTGCTATTGTGAACCAGGACGTAAATTAAATCCGCTTTCTTCGGCGTTTTTTGCAATTGGGGCTTATCATTTGGGCTTAGTTGCTCTAGTTAGATCATTGTTCCACATGAATACTCAACGCTTGACGCTGCATGATATCTATCAGTTTTTCCAAACCCCGCAGCCGATTTTTCTGAATCAAGAACTGGCGGTTTGCTATTTGATGTCTGTTCTGATTGCCAATCAATCGTATGGGACAGAACTTGTACAACAGCTAAAACAAAGCTATCCAAACTATCGTTTATCCGATACTATTCTGCAAAATTCACTGCGATTTTTGGAAAATCAAGCGCTCGTCACGAGCTATTGGAAGAAACCCGAAAAGCGAGGTCGTCCCCGCCGGATGTATCAAATTCGCCCGGAAGAATGGGACAAAGCTGAAGAACTTGCAAAACTTTGGTACAACTATGCAGAATCAAATCAGGTCGGGCATCTGACCTCAGACATCAGCTCGATCGCGTAAATTTGCTGTCCTTTTGGAGGCTGCCAACGAGCCTCCAGAACGATCTGACTTAATACGGATTGACTGCCAGCGAAGAGTTGAAGCGTAAGTTGAGATCGGTTTGAGGATTGACCGAAAGCACCTGATTGCGATTGCGCCCAAGCAGCAGTCCGCCCAAAGCGCCCGCACCCGTTCCAATCAAAACGCGCCCCAGCGTTACGCGATTCTTTGTGATTGCCGAAATAATCGCCGCTGCACCCGACCCGATCGCGGCTCCTTTAAGAATCGAACCTGTGTCTGCCCCTTGCTGAATCTCTTCAGTCCGAGTCACGATATCGGTTTGACCATCCAGCGAAAGTTGATTCCCATTGGGCAAAATCAGCGTGGTAGCGACGAAGCGCGTCCCCCCGTCTGCGGGCTGAAATTCGCCTTTGACTTTGCTGTCGCGGGGAATCAGTAGCGCTCCATTGGAGGCGCGAATATTGTTGGGAATGGTCAGCGTCATCGGTACCCGTTCGTTGGGTGCAACCACAATTTTTTCAGCTTCTGGGTAAGCGAGTCGAATGGTAGTTCCAGCCGGGATGCGAACTGCACCATAAGTTTGATTCGGAACTGGGTTCTGAGCGGGGCGCGATGGAAACAGTTGAGCGAGTTGAATTGGGGCGGGAGTCGCGATCGCATCTTTGGCAAAAACGATCGGAGCGGCTCCGGTTGCAGTCACACCCAGCGCCAAGGCAAGTGCCGTACTAGTTTGTAGCTTCTTCAAGTTCAACATGATCCCTGTCCTTTAAGTCTGAATTCAGCAGCGATGGCTTTTATGACTTTGCTACCAGAAATTAGGTTCCTCTAAAAGTTGGGTTGCTAAAGCGGAATCCGGACTTTTAGCTTGCCGCGAAGCAAATTGAGCTTTGCAGGATGAAGATATTCTTGCAGCCCCGAAACTTCATTCAGCAGCGAAGTACTGCGAGCGCATTCTTCTTCTACGATCGCAATGTATCGATCGAAGTCCTCATCCGACAGATTTTGCTTTAGCAGATAGGTCGCGATCGTAATGTTTGAGACGGGATGCCGCAATCCTTGAGAGAGTTTCTGCAATAAAGCACTATTCAGGTCAGCGAGTTCTTGACTCAGTTGCAGTTGCTTTTCGATCGATTGGGTTGCTTGCGCTTGTGCTTGGTATCGCTGTGCGACTCGATCGTATTTGGTTAAGCAGCTTTGAATGGCACTGAGCAATTCTGCTTGCGTAAAAGGTTTGGTGAGGTAGTCATCGGCGCCTACATTGAGACCTGTCACACGATCTTCCACCGACCCCCGCGCCGTGAGCATCAATACTGGCGACATGACGCGTTCAGCGCGCATCTGGCGGCAAATCTCGAG
>DATJEM010000433.1:0-11869 GCA_035496615.1 Leptolyngbya sp. | reverse complement strand
CGTTAAAAATCGCAGGTCTTCTTTTACGAACTTCAATTAACCAATCTGAACTTCATCCGTCGTCACTGCACTTGCACCATTGACGCTATTTGCAACGGACACCATTTTGTTCAAGATATCCTGACTGGGCACAGTGCCTTTGAGAACCACGGTCGTGCCCAACTGCGCCACCCAAAGGGTATCGATATCATCCAACTGTCCATCTTGGTCGAATGCGAGTGCTACCCGCTTTGCCAATCCGCTTTGATCATATTCGCCGTTCAAACCGACTCGCTCTGGCGGAATCGTATCGCCCGCAGAAACCTGAGCTTCCGGCGGTGCAGATGCCGCTGCGTTGGGTGCTGCTTGTCCGCTCACTGCTTGTTGAGGATCTTGCGGCTTCTCCTGTCCGAACAGTCGTTGTAACCAACCCATAACATCCTGACTCCAAATATTACTTTACATAGTGGATTGAACGATCGCGCCGCGAAAATGTCCAACGCTCTAGAGAGGGATTACAGCCGAAACTGCCCGCGATCGAATCGCTTTTCACCCTATCGGCAGAATGTTTGCAGTTGAGATTTTTTGAGAAATTCTTTCGCTCCTGGGTGGACAAGACGGAACCAACGTTGCACCATAGAAAGACTGAATGTTAATCGGATAGGGCAATGAAGCACACGCTCTCGGTTTTGGTAGAAGATGAAGCCGGGGTTCTGACTCGGATTGCGGGGCTGTTTGCCCGACGCGGGTTCAATATCGAAAGTCTGGCAGTAGGTCCTGCTGAACAGATGGGCGTTTCGCGGATCACGATGGTGGTTCCGGGCGACGATCGGATCATTGAACAGTTGACGAAGCAACTCTACAAGCTGATTAATGTGATCAAAGTTCAGGACATCACGGAGGTGCCTGCGGTCGAACGCGAACTGATGTTGCTGAAAGTGAATGCAGGGAGCGCGAATCGATCGGAAGTGGTGGAACTAGCGCAGATTTTTCGGGCGCGAGTGGTCGATGTCGCGGAAGATTCGCTGACTTTGGAAGTGGTCGGAGATCCAGGAAAAATGGTGGCGATCGTGCAAGTCCTACAGAAATTTGGACTGCGGGAAGTGGCGCGAACGGGCAAGATTGCACTGAGCCGCGAATCAGGGGTTAACACCGAGTTTCTCAAGTCTCTAGAAGCGAAAGTATAGCGATAGCGTTGTGCTTGTAAGAGGGAAGAGGCAGGAGATCCCCATGCCTCTTTAAGTTTGGTCAGGTCGATCGCAGTCAAAGCGATCAATCACAGCGCTTTCGTTGCCTTCAACATATGATAAACAATCAATAGCTGCGTCATGGCTAACGGATAGCTTTGAATCATTTCACCCGTTGTTCCAGACACTTTGCCTAACTCGGTTTCACCCGTCGGATTGCAGACACTTGATAAGGCTGGAAGCTCATCACAGATGAACCGCTCCAAATGTATGACCTGATCTTTTGTGGCGTGTCCGTCAATTTCTAAGACATCGACCGGTTTTCCCATATCGCGATCGAGTCCCAATCGAATTGCCGATCGTGTGGGGGCATCATCTCCAACCACTCGCGTAAGTTCCGGGTGCGGAATTGTCGGACGCAGCACCAATTTGACATCTAAATGCCCGTTTGCGGGGGGAGAAGGCTCCGGTGGGCAAAAGCTCACCACCATGTCTGCCCACGATCGCTGAGGACGAATAAATGCTGCTGAATCCGGTTCGCGCTTCTGCATTTCATCCAGAACTTGCGCTTCGGTGTAGCCGCGCTTCTGCGTGTCGCGCTTGACTTTCCACTGCGCTCGGAGCGGCTCAGGCGGCGCAAGATAGACTTTGACATCATAACAATCGCGGGCGGCGCGAGTGGAATATCCCAATAGACCCTCAATGATAATAAAGCGATTCGGCTTGATGTAGGTGGGCGCTTCAAACGTTCCGGTTTTGTGGCTGTAATTGGGTTTGAGGATGGGCTGCCCCGATCGTAGCAGTGCCAAATGCTGCTGCATAATGTCTAAGTGGTTACAGTCGGGATGTAAAGCGGTAATGCCAACTTGGGCACGTTGGATGCGATCGAACTTGTGATAGTCGTCGGTGCAAATAATCGTCACATTCTCGATGCCCAACACTTGAGCAATTCCCCGGGTCAGCGTTGTTTTGCCAGCCGCGCTATCTCCAACAATGCCAAGAATGATTGGGCGCTGTGACATGATTGCTCCTATCTTTCAAAGTGATTTCGATTTTAGGAAGATCCTAAGCGTTCTCTCCAGCCGATTTGTTCAAGAATCATTACAGCCCATTCACATTGGGCTAAAAATCATCCCGATTCTGGGTTGCATATCATATAGATAATAGACGTTATGGTCTATCATCGACCACACTCTATGGTTAGCCGTTAAGATATCTTCCATGACTTTGAGATGTTTTTAGTATTCTGAAGGCTGCGACACCCTTCAAATTTATCCCGTTCAATTCACTGCCATCCTATTCTCTACAAACTATGAAATTTTTTGTTTTCCACACGCCCGAACTTACGCCTGCTGAATCTGCTGCGGATTGTGCAATCGCGATCGATGTCCTGCGGGCAACTAGCACGATCGCGACGGCGCTCGCGTCGGGTGCAGAAGCTGTCCACGTCTTCAGCGAGATGGAAAAGCTGGCTCAGGAAAGCGAGAAGCTACCGCCTGAAAAGCGCTTAAGAGCGGGCGAGCGCGGAGGCAGCAAAGTGGAAGGCTGTGATCTGGGCAATTCACCTTTAGATTGCACTGCCGAACTGATGAATGGCAGACAACTGTTTATCAGCACGACGAATGGCACTCGCGCCCTGCAAAAAATTCAAGCTTCTACGATCGTGCTTGCCGCCGCTTTAATCAATCGGGCAGCCGTCGTGAATTTCCTCGTCGACCATCAGCCGGAAGTCGTTTGGATTGTCGGTGCCGGGTGGGAAGGGTCGTTTGCGCTCGAAGATACGGTTTGTGCAGGCGCGATCGTGCAGAGCGTGGCAGAGCGATTGGGATGTTCGCTTGACCAACTCATTGGCAATGATGAAACGGTCGCGGCAGTAGCGCTTTACCAACGCTGGCAGGATGATTTGCTCGGCTTGCTGCGGTATGCCAGTCACGGTCAGCGCTTGCTCAAATTGAACTGTCTGGAAGATTTGAAATACTGTTCGGCGTTGGATACGCTCAATGTCTTACCGATTCAATCTGAGATTGGCACATTGGTTAGCCATGATCCACGATCGACGGTGAACCCGGCTGAACGATCGACGGTTGCCCAAGGGGTTTAGGCTACGAGCGTATTAGACATCCGGGATGCCTTCCGGATGCCTACAGCTAAATTTAGTATTTGAACAGTCCCACTCCTTCAACGCGATGTCCTGTCGGTTCAAGAATTTTCTGTGCCGCTTGTTTGCCGGAGATTGTTGCACCTTCCATACTGTCAATATAGTCCTGCTGCGTATAGCTTCCCGCTAGAAAGAAGTTAGAAATCGGCGTTTTTTGGGCAGGACGGAAGGGATCTTTGCCCGGTTCTTCCCGATAAAGCGATTGAGCCAGTTTGACGACGTTGTACCACGTCATGTTTAGCTCTCGCGAGGACGGGAAGAGATCATGAATCTGTTTTAGGGCGTGTTGCGCGATCGCGTCGTTACTCATCGGCACAAACGGATCACCAGGAGTCAGAACCACCTGCATTAGAGAGCCTTGGCCTTCGCGGTAGTAATCTTTGGGACTGGTCAGCGCCAGATCTGCAAAACAAGAGAAATCAGCATCGGAACTATAAAGTAAGTTGTCCATTCCTGCCGATCGTTCGACTTGATTTCGAGCTTCAGGATCATTCATTTCTGTCACCCAACCATCAAACCGCAGTTGCACCGTCGCTACCGGAACGGCTTCTAATTTATAGATGTTGTCGAATTCTTTGATACTGCGCCATTCTTGCGGCAAAAGTCGCTGAATTCCGGGCACATCACAAGCAGCAAGATAGATATCAGCGGTAATCGTTTCTTCGATATCCCCCTTTGCAATCGATAATCCAGTTACTTTCGTATCTGCCCCTTCTCCTTCAAATAGAATCTGTCGGGTTTGTCTACGAGTGTGAATCTTTGCGCCCTTTGCTTCGAGATAATCGACGATCGGTTTATGCAAATATTCCGCAGGCGATCCGGATAGCATATTCAATCTGGAGGCTTCGGTTTTGGAGGCAAACATCATAAAGATCGTCAGCATACAGCGAGCAGAGATATTCTCGGTATCGATGAATCCCAATGCTAAAGCGATCGGATTCCACAGTTTTTTCAAGCTATTCTGGGAGCCGCCGTGACTACGAAACCAGTTGGCAAAGCTAACATCATCAAGGGCGCGAATCATCTTCATCGCCACATCGAAATTGACTAAGCCGGGAACGATCGGACTTGTACCGAGCGCGATCGCATTCTGCAATTTGTCCTGAACAGTCAACTGTCCGGTTGTAAAAAATGCTTTCAATCCGTGAAATGGCGCACCGACCAGGAAGCGAAAATCGAGCTTGCCCAGTTCCCCGCCGCGATTTACAAAAGTATGGACATGCTCTTTTGCCAATAGTTCATCATAAACGCCGACTTTTTTCATCAACGCGAACAGATTCGCATAGTTATTGAAAAAAACGTGCAAGCCCATTTCGATATGGTTGCCCTCTGCATCGATCCAACTGCCGACTTTGCCGCCGATGAACGATCGCGCTTCAAACATCTCAACTTCGTGACCCGCATCGACCAACTCCACAGCCGCCGCTAATCCTGCCAATCCCGCCCCAACGATCGCAACACGCATCCGCAATCTCACCATATTTCGCGACTTTCCTTAAGAAATTTTAACGCTGTTGTGCGATCGAAAACACGGATCGAGGCATTCTAGCAAGGTCGAATTCGTTCCAAGCTGCATGATCAAGGGTTTATCTTTCGCAAAGCGTTGTGCGATCGTCGCAATTTCGGGATTGCTGATTGGCTGCGATCCTTTGCCAACAAAAGTTATGCGGTACACGGAGTTGCGTCCTGTCGATCCGACACCCTATGAGAAAAAGGGCTATGTATCCGGTTTACCACCGGAGCGAATGCCCCCGAAGTCTGAAATCAAAGTTCCGCGCACCGTGGTCGCAAAATCGGGCGAGAAACTCTCCGAAGACGATCTGAAAACGCTGCTGAGTCAGGCAGACGATAAAGCAGTGAGTGCGGCAAATCTAGCGCGATCGGCACAGTCAAAAGAAGATTGGAACCTAGTCATCGATCGATGGAAGGTCGCGATCAGCCTGCTCAAACCCGTCGCCCAACTCCCCCGCATTCGGAAGCCGCTAACCGACTACGAGCGCAACCTAGCTGCCGCGCAAGTTCAAGCAAAAACCAATCCGCGCCAACTCGATTTAGAGGCGCGATCGACCAGCGACGGAATTCCTTTAACGGTGAAAGTCTCGCCTTCTCCTGCACCTGTCGCTTCACCTTCTACATCGCCGACCCCTGCTGTATCGCCGACCCCTGCTGTGTCGCCAGCACCCTCACCCACGTCTGCTGCTTCACCGACTCCCTAGTGTTTTGACCGATTCACGAATTTCCCCTGAGCGCGATTGTCTAAATGGTTGAAATGGTCTAAAGTCCAAAAGAAAAATTGAGATTAGATCATGGCAAAGCTGAAAGTCGGATTGCTGTTCGGTGGACGTTCTGGAGAACATGAAGTCTCGATCGCGTCGGCTCGATCGATTGTCCAGGCGCTTTGCGATCCTGCCAATGCTGAAAAATATGATCTAATGCCGTTCTACATTCAGAAAGATGGACAATGGCGATCGCCGGAGATTGCTCGATCGGTATTGGAATCAGGAGCGCTGACCCCCGATCGCGATCCTGACCTTTGGCAGTTTCCCCAAGAGGCTGCGATCGTCGATGTCTGGTTTCCCATTCTGCACGGCCCCAACGGCGAAGATGGCACCATTCAAGGGCTACTGGCTTTGATGCAGAAGCCCTTTGTGGGATCGGGGGTTTTGGCATCCGCAGTCGGCATGGACAAAATCGCGATGAAAATGGCGTTTGCTCAGGCAGGATTGCCGCAGGTAAAGTATTTGGCGGTGAGTCGGGCAGAAGTCTATTCAAATCCCTGTGTGTTTCCCAAACTGGGCGATCGCATTGAAGCTGAACTGGGCTATCCCTGCTTTGTCAAACCCGCGAATTTAGGATCATCGGTGGGCATCTCAAAAGTGCGGACTCGCGCCGAACTAGAAGCCGCTTTAGACAGTGCTGCTAGCTACGATCGCCGCATCATTGTCGAAGCGGGAGTGGTGGCACGAGAAGTAGAATGTGCTGTTTTAGGAAATGATCAAGCACAGGCTTCGGTTGTAGGCGAGATTTTATTTGACAGCGACTTCTATGATTACGAAACGAAGTACACCGCAGGCAAATCGAGCCACATGATTCCAGCCCATTTACCGCAAGAGATCACGAGCCTGATTCAAGAACGAGCGCTTCAGGCATTTCATGCGATCGATGCTGCGGGATTGAGTCGCGTCGATTTCTTTTATGTCGAATCGACAGGCGAAGTGTTAATCAATGAGATCAATACACTACCGGGATTTACGGCAACAAGTATGTACCCAATGATGTGGAAAGCGATGGGAGTTTCTTACCCAAACCTAGTCGATCGGCTGATTCAATTCGCGCTGGAGGCATGAGATTGTATGAAGAATCTGTCTAGAATTCGTTTTAGCAAAAATTCGATTCATCGCTTGGCTTCTATAATGATCGCTGTGTGACTGATCGTCAGACAAGTGATCGTCAGACCAGCCAAAAACCAAAAAACATCGGGTGGTAAAGCGCGTGATGAATTCCCTTCGCTCCTGGGCGCAACAATTTCGGCAAGTGTGCAGCGAAGGTGGACATCATCTGCGGCAGTCTGCTTCGACTCGATCGCTTCAGCGCGTCAACACCCTGAGAAAACAACTCGGTCAGAAACCCGCTGTTCCCAAACCTGTGCTGTTTGTGGCGACTACGATCGTGCTAACGGGTGCATTGGGACAGCAGTTTTACAATCAGCCGCGTCTGAGTGTCGGCAAAATTGCGCCGGATACGATCGCAGCCCCAAACGATGCCGTTGTAGAAGATAAGCAAGCCACCGAAGAAAAACGCAAAGCGGCGCAAAGCGTTCTCACTCCGATGTTTATGTTGGACACGAACGCATCCGATCAAACGCGGCAAGCGATCCAAGCTCAGTTTGCCAAAGGAACCGCGCTCCGCCAGCAGATTGGCACATTTCCCTATATCGAACCGACGCTGCTTTCAGAAGCGACCCAGCACTACTTACAGAAAGCAGAAGACTGGGAATGGAAAGCGATCGTCGCGGCGATTCAAGATCGATCTGAGAAACTAGCAAATCAACTGGCTGATCCGTTTCAGCACAAAGCCGCGATCGAACTGCTACGCTATCGCAATCAAACCTCGTTTGATGGATTTTCCGGTTTGACGAATCGAATTGCTACGGCTCGACAAAAGTATGCTGCGACGATCGCGCTAATTCAGCCACCCTACGATGCTACGGTGCTGGAAGTTTCTGAGCCTGCTTGGCAGAAAACGCAGATCGAACTGATGCCGATCGTCGATCGCATGTTGGCACAGGGAATTGCGCCTGGACTTTCCCAAAGCCAGCTTGAAACGGCAATCAATCTGAATCTGCAAACCACCATTCCTTTAGAAACAAGAGCGATCGCGACTCGAATTCTTCTAGCTTCGCTCAAACCCAATTTGGTCAAAGACGAAGAACAAACGCGACTGCAAGCCGAAAAGGCTGCCCAAAATATTGAGCGAGTCCTGATCACAGTGCGACGAGGAGAACGCATCGTCGAAAGTGGTCAGGTGATTTCAGCCCACGATTTTATTTTGCTGGACTACTTTCAACTGAGCCGTCGAGAAACAAGCTGGTTGAGTCTGCTGATGTTTGGCAGTATGGTCGGAGGAGCGGTTGTATTATTCTGGCGACTAGAGCAAAAATATCATCCCAAAGGACTGAGAAACCGGGACTATTGGCTAGTCGGATTGATGAGTGTGAGTACGCCGCTGATGGTGTTGATGGGCGCACCTTCGACCAACCTGTCCGCGATCGGGTTTCTGATGGGCACATTCTATGGTTCCGTCCTGGCTGTTGCCGTCGTAGGATTGCTGGCGGTGATGTTGCCGATCGGCATGGGATTGAGCCTCATTCAGTGGGTTCCGAGCGCGATTGCTGGATTAGTGGTTGCCGCGATCGCGGGCAGGGTACGATCGCGCGAAGAGTTAGCTTTGTTGGGTCTAGGCGTAGGCATCACTCAAGGATTGATTTATCTATTGTTGGGCGCTTTGTCGGGAGTCAGTCTTTATAGTTTGCTGAGTCGGGCAGTGTTAGAAGCATTGTTAGGACTCGCTTGGAGCATTGTCGCGATCGGGGTCAGTCCTTATCTTGAGCATTTGTTTGATGTTGTCACAACTTTGCGCTTAGTTGAACTTGCCAATCCGAATCGAACTTTGCTAAAACGGTTAGCTGCGGAAACCCCAGGAACGTTTCAACATACTTTATTTGTGGCAAATTTAGCCGAAGCCGCCGCCCGCGAACTGAAATGCAATGTTGAACTGACGAGAGCCGGAACGCTTTATCACGACATTGGCAAGATGCACGACCCCCTAGGATTTATTGAAAATCAGATGGGAGGAAACAATAAACATGAGGCGATCGGGGATCCGTGGCAAAGCGCCACCATCATTAAAAAGCATGTGAGTGAAGGGGTAGCGATGGCACGACGCGCTCGATTGCCAAAAGCAGTTCAGGCATTTATTCCAGAACATCAGGGAACGATGCTGATTGCCTATTTTCATCACCAAGCGCAACAACGATCGGAAAGTGATCCAGCGATCTGCGTGAATGATGCCGACTTTTGCTATGACGGACCCGCACCGCAATCGCGAGAAACGGGAATCGTGATGCTGGCAGATTCTTGTGAAGCGGCACTCCGATCGCTCAAGGATGCCACGGCTGAAGAGGCGTTGAACATGATCAACAAAATCTTAGCAGCGCGGTGGAAGGATGGGCAGTTGGATGAATCGGGACTAACGCGGCAGGAAATGAGTACGATCGCACAGGTGTTTGTTCGAGTTTGGCAACAATCAAATCATCAGCGCATTGTTTATCCAAAAGGCAAATCTTAAGGCAAGAACAATCGCAGATAGTTCGAGAGCAATGATTCTCCAAAAAATAAGCTTAATCCCGCCCCCAGTGCGAGAAAGGGTCCAAATGGCATCGCTTGACGACGAGAAAGCCGCCCCGATTTGATTGCTCCAATGCCAACGATCGCGCCTGTTAAACACGCCAAAAATCCGGCAACCAACATGAGCTTCCAGCCCAGCCAAGCTCCAATCATTGCCATCAGCTTTGAGTCTCCTGCACCCATTGCGGGTTGTCCAAGCACGATCGAACCGACGATCGCAATCAGATCGAGCAGCCAGATTCCGACGATCGCACCGATCACACTGCCAATCAAGTGCTGAATCGCTCCGATTGTTCCCCCGATCGAAAATCCGATCATGGTTTGAAACACTAACCCCAACGCTAACCCCGACTGCGTCAGCGGATTCGGCAGCGTCATCGTATCGAGATCAATCATCGATAGGGCAAGTAGCCAACTGAGAAACGCCCAATATCCAAGGGTTTGTAGCGAGATATCAAAGTTACAAAATACCGTCAGAAACACCAGTCCTGTCGCCGCTTCAACGATCGGATAGCGCGGGGCGATCGCGCGCTTGCAGTGGGAACATTTTCCTTTTAGCCGCAGCCAACCGAACACCGGAATATTCTCGCGTTTTCTTAAGCGAGTGAGGCAGTGCGGACAGCGCGAAGGCGGATAAATTAGGGAAAGTCCAGCCGGGAGTCGGTAGATCACGACATTGAGAAAACTGCCGATCGAAGCACCTATAAAAAAGACGAGAACCAAAGCTGGAACTGCGAGAAAATCCATGATTGCAGCAGAGATTAGGGCAGCTTTTATTTAACTCGATCGAGCCGAAATTTTTGCCCTAATTTTGCAATTCTCGTATTTCTACTCGATCCATTCAAACGGCACAAAACATTCCTGCGGCAACAAGATCGGCTTGCCAGAAAAAATAATTTTGCCCCGATGGGTCATCCGATTAATCGCGACTCCTAACGGTCGATCAATTTCAGGATGAACAGCAAAATAGGTTTCGTAAATCAGCCGTGCCGATTGAATCAGGGTTGGATCAAGATAAGTCGTAAAGTCATCCACATCAATTTCAGTATCAACTTTCGCTAAAACGTTCATTCTCCAAACTTTATCCAGATACAGATTGACTGTATCCTATGTCAAAATCTGCAACTGGTACAAAAAAATGCAGAAATTGCGAGTTCAGATCCCAGCATCTCCCGCTGTCGCAAGGACTCGATCGTCGTAATTAGCCGAATGTCCCCGATCGCGCGGTGTCGATCCGGATCAGTTTCCCCCACAGTCCTAGTTATTTCTCGTCAAACGTCCAAGCATCTGTCCAATCTTCGGGCACACCGTGATCGAGTAGTTCCGAGACGCGATCGACATAAAGTTGCACCGTTTGATCCATTGGATTGGCGTTCAGAACTGTTTCAAAATGCTGCTTGGCTTCGATAAAATTTGCTTGACGATAACATTCAATGCCTTGTGCAAAAGTTGGCTGAGTTTGATGTTTTAGCAATCGATTTTCTTCAGTTTCGGCATCTAGAACTTCGTAGATTGTAATCGGTTCATTCCGACCTTTGACGATCGCTCGATCGAGAAATCGAATCTGATAGCAATCTGGATCGCTGAGATATTCTAATGTTTGTTCAGAAATCAGCATCGCAACGCCATAGTACTTGGTCAATCCTTCGAGTCGAGCCGTGAGATTCACCGTATCGGAGAACGCATCCCCCTGAATTCGATGGGTTTCGCCCACCATGCCCAGCATCATATGACCGACATGAATCCCGATACCCACTTGAAGCGGTAAGTCGCCGCGTTCTACTCGTTGCACATTGTATTCCTGTAATCGAAGCTGCTTTGCGACTCCGGCTGCCACCGCATCATCCGCCCCTTCTGGAAACACTGCCATCATGCCATCGCCTAAAAATTTCACAATGATGCCGTAGTGGTTGCGAATTTCTGGACTCACTCGTTTGAGATAGGCATTAACAAGGTTAAAGTTCTCTTGCGGAGTCATCGATTCAGAGATCGTCGTGAACGATCGAATATCACTAAACATCACTGCCATTGTTTTACTCACATAGTCCCCAAGCTGAACATCCGTTACCGTTTCTTTGCGTAAAAACTTGAGATATTCAGCAGGAAAAAATCGAGCAAAAGATTCATTCAGCCGTTTAAGTTCTTGTTCGCGGGTGTTGACTGTATGAACCATTTGAATGAACACTCGGGATAGCTGTCCAAGTTCATCTTCTCGATCGCTGACTTCCGTTAAATTCTCTGGCTTAAATGTTCCGGCTTCGACTGAAACTGCTGCATCTGTCAGCTTATTCACTTGCTCAATGTACAGGGCTTGACGCAGATTTTCATCGCGTAGCTGTGCCTCCGCTTCTTGTCGCTTCAATCGATTGTTGTACGCTTTGGAGTGATAGCGAATTCGGGCAATCAGTTCAACTCGATCGGGCAATTTCACCAGGTAATCATTTGCCCCAAGTTCAAAGGTCTGCGCTTTGATCAAAGGGTCTTCTTTACTTGAGAGTACAATCAACGGAACATCAACCGTCGGGGCATCCTGCGATCGCAAAAATCGGACTAACAACAATCCGTCCATTTGCGGCATCACCAAATCTTGCAAAATCACGGTTGGATTGCATTGTCTAACCGCTTTGAGCGCATTCAGG